>JABGRQ010000073.1 GCA_018648225.1 Chloroflexota bacterium | reverse complement strand
GCAACGCTTGGATATCACTGCCCGATGTATGATTCAATTCTGGATGATCCGTTATGAAACATCAAATAAAGAAAATTTACTACGATACCCTAACGGGTACAGGCGATACAAAAACTCCGAATTTTTCTTTGTGTCTGCGTGTCTTTGTGGTGAATTTGCGCGGCGTAAGCGTTTCGTTGATTCTGTTGGCGCTTCTTCTGGCAGGCTGCACCGCCTTCGGGCCAGAACCCACCGCTACCCCCAGCGTCACGCCCGAACCGACCGCAACCGTGCTGCCCACGGTTGGGCCGCAAATCACTCCGGCGCCCGATGTGGATGAAACCGTGCGCGCCTACCTGGATGCCTGGAAACTGGATGACTACGCGGGTATGTACAACTTGCTTACCAGCATCAGCCGCGATGCCATCAGCCTGGAAGATTTCACGGCGCGTTATACGAGCGTGAACGCCGAGATGGCGCTGAGTACCGTGGAATATGAAATTCTCTCTTCGTTGGTGCGTAACGCGCAGAGCGCTCAGGCCAGTTACCGCTTGACTCTAAATAGCGTTTTGGTGGGCGATATTCAGCGTGACACGTTGATGAGCCTCAGCCTGGAAGAAGGCGACTGGCGGGTGCAGTGGAGTGATGAGTTGATTCTGCCCGAATTGGCGGGAGGCAACAGCCTGTGGATGGATCGCCATGTCCCCTCGCGCGCTAATATTTACGATCGTGATGGCGAGCCGTTGGTTGCATATGGCGAAGCCGTTTCGGTGGGCATTATCCCGGGGCGTCTCGACCCTGAAAACTCGCTGGGCTTCTTGGAAGACCTGCAATGGCTTACGGGTTTGCATCCGGGAACGATCCAGGCTATGTATGCCGATTTTCCCTTTGGTGTAGATTGGTACTTGCCCCTGGGTGAGGCCCTGCGTGAGCGCGTCGAGCGTTTTTATGGTGTAGATCCGCTCTATGACGACGGCCTGCTATATATGTACCCTTACGAGGGGCGTTACTATTTCGATAACGGCATTGCTCCGCAGACTGTTGGCTATGTATCCTTAATCCAGGCCGAAGAAGTGGACGAGTATCTGCGCAAAGGTTTCCGCCGCGACGAGATGGTAGGCCGCCAGGGGGTTGAATATTGGGGCGAGCAATATCTCACTGGCAATCGGGGCGGTTCCTTGTATGTATTAGGCCCCGATAGCGAGGTTATTACACAATTAGCCGATGTGGAAGCCAAACCCTCGCTGCCGGTTTACACTACGCTGGATGCCGATTTGCAGCGCGCCGCCCAACTGATGTTGTCGAAATATGCTGGCGCTATTGTAGTTATGGAAGTCGATACCGGGCGTGTGCTGGCAATGGCCTCCTCGCCCTGGTTTGACCCGAATGCCTTCAATCCGAATAACTATAATTCTGGCTACCTGCTCGAGGATATTTACTCCCCCTATGGCGGCAACCCACTTCTTAATCGCGCCACACAGGGGCAGTATCCCCTCGGTTCGGTTTTCAAAATCATCACCATGGCAGCCGCGTTAGAGAGCGGCCTCTACACAACCGAATCCACCTATGACTGCCAGTACGCCTTTACCGAAATTACCGATATTGCCCCGCGCTACGATTGGACCTACGAACACTGTCAGGACGAACTGGCAACCGAGGGGGAGTGTAAAACTGAACCTAGCGGTCTGCTGACGCTGCCACAAGGGTTGATGCGTTCTTGTAATCCCTACTTCTGGCATATTGGTTTGGATTTGTACCGCCAGGGGTTGACAGATGCGATCTCTGAGATGGCGCGCGGTTTTGGGTTGGGCAGTCTCACTGGAATTCAAGGTGTGGAAGAAGAATCCGGGCAAATTCCTGATCCCAATGAAGAAATTGACGCTATCAATAATGCCATTGGTCAGGGCGATACCCTGGTCACGCCCTTGCAAGTGGCACAATTTATCGCTGCGCTCGGTAATGGCGGCACGATCTACCAGCCGCAGTTGATCGACCAGATTGGATTGCAGGGCGAAGAGCCAGTTTATCAATTTGAGCCGATCATCACTGGCGAATTGCCAATTAGTGAAGATACGCTCGAAACGCTGCAACGCGCGATGGTGAGCGTAGTGGAGAGCCGTCGGGGTACAGCCTATTCGGTACTGGGTGCATATAGTTCCAATATTACGCCCTTTGCCGGGAAAACAGGCACCGCCGAGACAGGCCTGGGCGAATCGCACGCCTGGTTTGCCGGATATACTCGCCGCAACCGCGCCGACAAACCCGATATTGCCATTGTTGTAGTTGGCGAATTTGCGGGTGAAGGTTCTGAAGTAGCCGCGCCCATTTTCCGGGCAGTGGCACAGCAATATTTCGAAGGACGGCGCAATTACCTGTTGCCCTGGGAGTCGTCGGTTGGCGTTATAGCTCTTCCAGAAGAAGAAACACCTACCCCGGAGCCTTAACGCAAGCAGCCAAAGCGGGAAGGCGCGATTTCGTGATATTTGTGTTGAAAAACAGCGCTTTCCTTCAAAGTGTACGGTAGAAAATAGGCTCTTTGGGAAGGGGTATCCGGGGAATGTCCCGCCAGTTCTTAATGAACCATAATTTGCGATCAATTCGAATGGTTTTGTAATGAGGAGCATCGCCTGACAGAGAAAGAAAAAACTTTGCGTGGATTAGTTATTCGCTCACAATCTGGGTTCTTAACTGTGCAAACGGATGATGGCTTGGTTGTGTGTCGCTTGCGTGGCCGGCTCAAGCGCGGCCGCCGCCGGGGGGATATTATTGCCGTTGGCGATTGGGTTCAAATCAGCGTGTTGGAGGACGGCAGCGGTATGATTGAAGAAATTGAATCGCGTCGCACGATGTTCTCGCGCCTGGCCCCCACCGCGCGCGGTGAATATCGCCAAATTCTCATTGCTAACCCCGATCAAGCCGTTTTTGTGTTTTCCTGCGCAGAACCTGAGCCTCGCCTGCGTATGCTCGACCGATTTTTGATTGTCGCAGAGAAGGCCGAAATTAACCCCCTGATTGTATTTAATAAAGTTGATCTGATCGGGATGCGCGCCGCGCGTAAATTATTTGGCCATTACAAAGATATTGGCTATTCAATCCTGTTTACCTCAGCAAGTTCTCGCCGGGGAATTTCTGCCCTGCAAAAACAACTGCTGGGGAAAATTTCGGTTTTAGCAGGTCCTTCTGGGGTGGGGAAATCGAGCCTGTTGAACGTGATTCAGCCTAATTTAGGTTTGGCGGTAAAAGAGGTCAGTCAATCCTCCAGCAAAGGACGGCATACAACTGTGGTGCGCGAATTATTTCCTTTGGAAGGTGGCGGTTACGTGGCGGATACCCCAGGGTTAAAAGCCCTGGCTTTGTGGGATATTGAACCCGAGGAAGTTGACGGATATTTCCCTGAGCTGCGCTATCTCGTCGCAGATTGTAAATTTAGCGATTGTATGCACTTACACGAACCCGATTGCGCTGTTAAAGCGGCTGTTGAAGAGGGTTCTGTCCATTTTGAGCGTTATGAATCATATATTCGTATGCGTTATGGTGAAGAAGACGATGATTTCTACTAAAAACAGGTCATTGCAAGAAGCACTAGCGAACGAGATCATCCTCCGGCTCGTAATGACAGTGGATATATTTGACAGATGCGTAAGGATAATGTTTAATTCTGTTTACAGAATAAGAAATAGGTTCTTGGTGTTTCCCTGATGGTGGTCCTTTGAGTGATTTTTTGAACCTTTATCGAGGTAGAGAGTATTAAGTGCGAATACCAATTAAGGAAATTCCTATTGAATAGCGACCGCGAATTGGTTTTACAGCTCCAGAGCGGAAACCTGGATGCACTAGGTACTTTATACGACCGGTATCAGCATATCGTTTATCGTACCGCGTTGGCAATTACTGGCGATGATGCTGCCGCCGCCGATTTGTTGCAGGATGTGTTTTTGCGCATTCATCGCTTTTCACACCATATTGATCCGGAGCGACCATTAGAACCCTGGTTATATCGGGTAACGACCAATTTAACCTATACCTGGATCAAGCGCCGCAAACGATGGCTTTTTCATTCCATTGATGAAATGGCCGAATGGCTTAAGGGAAGTAAAAAGCAATCACCTGCTTTCCAGGTAGAAAAAAACGAAGAGTGGCAGCATGTTGCCTCCGCAGTTGCTACATTACCGTTTCGACACCGGGTAGTAATTGTGTTGCATTACTTTAGTGATCTGTCATTAGATGAGATTTCAGCAGTGCTTGAAATCCCAGTTGGAACCGTCAAATCGCGTTTACATTATGGACGCAAAACGCTCAAAGCACAACTGGAAGTGGAAAACGACATCAGCATTAGGAAAGTTCAATATGAATTCACATAAAAAACAGAATCAAGAACTTTTCGATCACAGGCTGCGTCGTAGCATGAAGCAGTGGCTGAATCAAAAGTCGCCCCCCGTCGATATAAAAACGCGCATACTGCGAACGGTGCAGAAAAAATCATCCACCCAAATTTCCTGGTTTATTCCAATGGTAAATTTGGTATTCAACCGCGAATATAATGCTTCTTCATTTGACCGTTTTGCTCATGCAACAGCCTATTCGCTCCAGATGGGCGTATTGATTTTATAGGTATTGCCTTGCCAAAAATTGGGAGATTATCGAAAAGCGGCTGCGCATAAGGGCGCACCCCTTATGCGCAGCCGCTTTTCGTTTTTTATTTTGAAATTATGTTCAAAGCCATCCGTCCATTCTTCGTCCTGACCATCATTTTGGGAATATTAACAGCCTGTACTCCTGCACCAACACCCGAAGAACCCGGTGTGGATCTTACAGTACAAGCGTTGGTTGAAGCCATTACTTCAGCTACCCCGGAACCTAGCCCCACACCTGAACCACCCAGTGTGCTAACGGTGTGCATGGGGCAGGAGCCTTCATCGCTATTCATGTATGCCGATACAACCGCGGCAGCCCGCGGCATTTTACAGGCCATTTATGATGGCCCCTTTGATCGCAATCATGGTCAAGTTCAACCGGTTATTCTGGAGCGCATCCCCTCCCTGCAAAATGGGGATGCAGAACTGCGCCCGGTTGAAGTCGTAAAAGGCGATGTTATTGTAGATGCGGAGGGTCATTGGGTTACTCTTAATGAACAAACTCGCTATCGCCCTAGCGGATGCACCAGTGCAGATTGCGCTCAGGCATATGCCGGAGACCAATCCGTGCTGATGGACGCGTTAGCTGTGCGTTTTCGCCTTTTGCCGGGTTTGCTCTGGTCGGACGGCACTCCCCTTACGGCGCAAGATTCAGTTTATTCATTCAATATTGCGCAGGCTTTTTATGGCAACGTATCAGATGCTTTGCGGTATACGCAAAGTTACACCGCACTCGATGCCCAAACTGTCGAGTGGTTCGCCATTCCGGGGTATCAGGGGGCCTACGCTACCAATTTCTTCTCTCCGTTGCCAGAGCATATTCTGGGCGCAATCGATATGAATATCTTGCCGACTTCCGAGTTGGCTGCTCGCAATCCTTTGGGATGGGGAGCCTATGCGTTCGAAGAATGGATCTCCGGCGATCATATTACCTTGCATCGCAACGAAAATTATTTCCGCAGTGCGGAGGGTTTGCCGCGTTTCGAGTATCTCGTCTTCCGCTTTGTCGATGGCGGTTCGGCCGCAGTTGATACGTTACTGGTTGGCGAGTGTGATTATATCGACCAAACCGCCCTCACGCTGGATGATGCCCCGCGGCTGCTCGAAGCCCAGTCAGGCGGTCAGATTGGTCTGTATGTTGAAAATGACACTTCGTGGGAGCAAGCCGTGTTTGGTCTGGATACTTTCAGTGAAGAACGGGCGGATTTCTTTGCCAGCCGGGAAGTGCGCCAGGCGATTGCTATGTGCATAGATCGTCAGGGGATGGTGGACGGACTCCTTTCAGGGTTGGCAGCCGCATCCGATGGCTATCTACCCGCGGAGCATATACTGTTTCCCGCCGAATTACCCACCTATCCCTACGATCCCCAGGCGGCTTTGGAACTTCTCGCCAGCGTCGGCTGGGTAGATAGCGATCAGAATGCAGATACACCCCTCACTGCGCTGGGCCGCACCGATATTGCCGATGGTTCCCCCTTTGCGTTTGATTATTGGGTGCCCGAAGACCCCCCGAGACAGGCAGCCGCCAATTGGGTGCAGGCCTCACTGAGCGAGTGCGGCATCCACGTCAATATAAAAACTCAACCCTGGGAGCAATTCCTCAGCCCTGGCCCAGATGGTGCAGTCTTCGGACGGCGCTTCGATATGGCGCAATTTGCCTGGTCGATCGGGCAGATCGCGCCTTGTTTCCTGTTCACCAGTGACGAAATCCCCGGCCCGTTGCCCGATTTTGCAAAAGGTTGGGGCGGCGGGAATATTGCCGGTTATAGCAACCCTGAATTCGATCAGGCTTGTCGCACCGCGCAAACAACCTTGCCCGATACGCCGGAATATTTGCAAGCCCAACAGCGGGCACAGATGGTTTTCGCGCAAGATTTGCCTGCCGTGCCATTGTATTGGAACCCGGAAATTTCCGCATACCACACGGATATTTGTGCAAGACCCGGCACAATGGATATACAATTGAATTTAATGAATATTGAAAGTTTTGCCGGTAAGGATGATTGTAGACCGTGATGAAGATTTAGCGCCATTTTTTGGCGTTGCTTATGGCTATTAGGCAAGTTTTAGTTATGTTATAATCGCTTGGCTAGTAAGTGGGCGCTGTACCACAAAAACGACACAATCGCAGCATAGCGCCCGAGAAATTTTGGCTCTTTAGGAATTGAATAGTGGGTGTCCGTATTTAGGGGTATGCAGCGGGTTTTGTCTGCTGCGTACCCCTAAATATGAGATTTCTCACAGTAGATCCTGAAGTTCTAGAAATTTACTGCATAGTGTAACCCATAAGGAGGTGGTGCCTGCCAAGATTGAGACTGTAATCTGAACACACACCTGTACGAAAAAAATCAAACCCATTTACCTAATCCAAATGGAGGAGTAAGGAAAATGTCTAAAAAATTCTATTTAGTTCTCGGTATCCTAGTGATCGCCAGCCTCGCATTGGCGGCCTGCGCTCCCGAGACTGTCACAGTCATTGAAACTGTGATCGTTGAAAAAGAAGGCGAGACCATTGTTGAAACCGTGGTCGTCGAAGTTGAAGCCGAAGCCCCGGCAATGGAAGAAGTTCCCGCTGGCGGCGAATGCTGTGATGCTTATCGCATTGCTATCTTCGAAGAGCCTGTTTCGTTGAACTACTGGAACTACCTTGGACCAGGCAGTTCGGTTTGGACTCAGTACGTGCTTGCTGGTCAGGCTCCTGCTCTGTTCGGCCTCTCCGATGTTCGTTTCGATTTCATCCCCTCCCTGGCTAAGGCAGTTCCCGAAGCTGTGGACAATGGCGATGGCACCTGGACGATCACCGTTGAGATGGTTGCATCAACTTGGAGCGATGGCGAAGCCCTCACCGCTGATGACGTGGTCTTCACCCACAACGCTTGTAAAGACCTCAAATTGACCCAGAACTGGCCCAACCAGTGTTCACCCAATGGTGTTGACGTTACCGCCGAAGCGGCTGACGAATATACTGTTGTGTACACCTTTGCCGAAGCCCCCTCCCTGGGTACTTGGCAGGCTGGTATTGCTTTGGCTCCGATTCTGCCCGAACACTACTGGGCTGCTGGTGTTGCTGAAGCTTATGCCTTCATTGATGGCATAGTTGCTCCTGAAGTTGAGCGCCCCGAAGACTGCGAAGCCGAAGGCGCCGATGCTGATGCTTGTGCCGCCTATGCTACCTATGATGAAGCATATACCAATGCTCGCACCACCTTGTACGAAGCCGATGCGACTGACGCTCCCTCCGCTGGTGGTTATACCACCGACAAATGGGAAGCTGGCGCGTTCGTGCAGCGCACTGCCAATGAAGGCTACTACTTCAAGGGCGCCGAAATCGTTGAGTACGAAGATGGCACCTGGATGTTAGTCATGCCCGATGGCACCGAAATGATGCTCTACGGCGCCGCCGAAGGCGAAGAAACTTTGCGCTACACTTCTGGCCCTTACAGCCCCAACATTATCTTCTCCATCTACGGTTCTCAGGATGCTGCTTTCCTGGCTCTGGCCAATGGCGAAGTTGACTACGTAATCAACCCCCTCGGCCTCTCCCGCGGTTTGCGCGAACAGGCTGAACGCGGTGAAGGTATTAAAACCTACACCAACGCCGACTATGGCATGTACTACATTGCCTTCAACATGAACAAATTCCCCATGTCGGATTACGCGTTCCGCCAGGCTATGGATATCGTGATTGACAAAGAATTTGTTGTCAACAGCGTACTTGGTGGCGTTGTCTTCCCCATGTACTCGGCCATGCCTCCTGGAAATGGTTTCTGGTACAACCCCGATGTTGAGACTCCTTACGTTGGTATGACCCGCGAAGAACGCGTCAACTTGGCCGTTCAGGTTCTTACCGATGCTGGTTGGTCTTGGGAAACTGCCCCCGCCTACAATGCTGATACCGAAGATGTTGATCCTGGTGTTGGCGTCACAGGCCCCGATGGACAAGAAGTTCCCGAACTGACTATCCTCGGCCCTGGCCCCGCTTACGATCCCCTGCGCGCAACCTTCAACCAGTGGATCTCCGAGTGGGCTCGCGAGCTGGGTATGCCCGTTCAGTCTGAACTGACCGGTTTCAACACCATCCTCGGCCCCGTGTTCGTTGAAGCGAACTACGATATGTATATCCTCGGCTGGAGCCTCGGCAACGTGGCCTTCCCCAGCTACTTCTTCGATTTCTGGCACAGCAGCCAATGTACTGCCGACACCGGCAACTACAACACGCCGTGTCTTAAGAGCGATACGTATGATGCCTTGGTAGAAGAATTCATGAGCACTGGCGACCTCGCCCGCGCCCAGGAACTTGTTTACCAGATGCAGGTAGTTCTGGCTGACGAACGCCCTTACATCAACTTGTTCTACAAGCAGACCCACGATCTCGCCAACGAGCGCGTGGTGTTCCCCTACACCGAATCCCTTGGTGGCATTGAGTTCCAGACTGGTATGCAGACTGACGCTCAAGTTATGCTCTCCAAGTAGTTTTTGGATGTAAGAGATTACGGGAGCGGGCGGATTTCCGCCCGCTCCTAAATCAAAGCTTCTCCCAAAATAAAAAAACTGAAATCATTGCTCTCGCTGATAGTGGGAGAAACACAAAAAAGGGTGTGCATTGGGGTAGCACCCTCTATGCACACCCTTTTTTGTGAACTTCTTGCTGCGCAGGTTTGGATTTGCGCAAGCACAAATAATTCAGGAATTATCCTTTGGTTTGCGTGTTCCGCACTCCGCTTCGCATCGGTGAGGGGTGCGGAGTGCAGAGTACGCAAAAATTTGAAGGAGACAATAAAAATATGTGGAAATTTTTAGGTAAACGTCTTTTACAGATGTTCATAACCCTGCTGATGTTCCAGACTGTAACCTACTTCTTAATGGATGCACAGCCTGGCGACATCGCAGACTTGCTCACGATGAACCCGGATATTCCTCCGGCGGAACGTGATCGTATCCGCCAAGATTTGGGTTTAGACCGCCCCCCCGTGGAGCGCTTTTTCAAATATGTCGGCAATTTTTATCGCGGCGATATGGGGGTATCATTTTCCCAGTTCCCTCGCCCCGTTACTGAAATTATTTTCGAACGTCTTCCCCGAACGCTGGTGCTGTTTTTGACTGCATCGGTGATTTCGTTTTGGGCAGGTTACGTCTCAGGAAAAGTGCTGGCATGGAAGCGTGGCGGTGCGCTGGAGTACTCATCAACCCTGGTTGGCGTAATTTTGTATACCGTCTTCACGCCCTGGTTTGCTCTGATGATGATCTGGCTCTTTGCCGTTTATCTGGATTGGTTGCCACCGGGCAAATTCCTTGATCCAATTATCTGGTTGGATGCCCCTGAAGGCCTTCACGCCAACAATGTCTTTTTGCGAATGATCTGGTCGGCGTTGATTGCTTCGGGTGTCTTAGTGGCTGGGTTGGTATTTACCGCTCGCTTGTCGACTCAACTTCGCAGGTTGGGACGCTGGATCAGTTTTATTGTCCCCATGATTGGCCTGTTTGTATATTGGCGCTTCGTGGCTGTGGGCTTCAATTCTTATGCCTGGGATATTTTACAGCACCTGGTACTGCCGGTGCTAACTGTCACCCTGATTGCTTATGGCGGTACGATGTTGTTGATGCGCACCAGTATGCTGGAAACCCTGCGTGAAGATTATATTCTTACCGCACGCGCCAAAGGTCTGTCTGAAAAAGTTGTACGCGACAAACATGCCGCACGCAACGCCTTGCTACCTGTGTGGACTGGATTGGTCTTTAGCATCGGCGGTTCGGTGAGCGGCGGTATTATTACAGAAACCGTCTTTTCCTGGCCGGGACTTGGCCTGACTCTGCTTACAGCTGCGCAGGTTGAGGATATTCCCCTGGCGATGGGGGCGCTCACCATTACTGGTTTATTGACGCTGGTAAGCCACCTGGTGGCTGATGTTGGCTATGCCTTCCTCGATCCGCGTATTCGCTATAACTAGGATGAGACTTAGGAGATAAATCATGAGTACACTTTCATCCTCTGCCGAAATAATCTATGTCCCACTCTGGCGGGTTCGTCTGCGCCTGTTTTGGCGGTCTGTAAAAACAAACTGGGCTACATTTACCGAAAACCCAATCGGATTGCTCGGCCTGGGTCTGATCATTTTCTTTGGATTATTTGCTTTGGCACATCCAATTTTGATGAATACGGCCTGGGAACGAAAAGTTTACGATCCTGTCAATGGGTTTGATATCGAAATTCCTTTTCACCCATCACCTCCCTCCGCCAAACATCTTTTGGGTACGGATCCTATGGGGCGCGATGTGCTCAGCCAACTCATGTTTAGCACGCGCTTTGAGTTTGCCCTGGGCATGATATCGGCCCTCGTAACGGTTTTGATCGCGACTACCATTGGAGCAGTATCCGCCTATTATGGCGGTGTGATTGATGTAATCTTGATGCGTGTGGTCGATTTGGTGATTATGGTGCCGTTCTTGCCCATTCTAATTGTGATGAGCGCCTTGATGCATGTTGGTATGCTCGAGTTGGCGCTTGTGATTGGGATCCTATCTGGGTTTGGGGGAACGGCTATTGTGATCAAATCTCAGGCGCTTACCGTGAAGGTGAAACCCTATATCGAAGCCGCCCGCATCTCGGGTGGTGGCGATTTCCACATCATCTTTACCCACATGGTGCCGAACTTGCTGCCCATTGCTCTACTCTACATGATGTTTGTTGTCACCAGCGCCATTTTCTCTGAGGCTGTGCTTTCCTTCTTTGGTCTCACCGAGATCGATATGAGTTGGGGTCTGATGATCAACACCACGCAAGTTTTCGGGTATCTCATGCGTTTCGATACCTGGTATCTGTTAATCCCGGCCAGCTTGGCGATCACCCTTCTGTGTGCGGCTTTCTATCTGGTTGGACGCGCGCTTGACGAGGTAGTGAATCCCCGGTTGCGCGAACGGTAACCAGAACTGGCTAGAAAACAGGATTATTACAAATGACAGAAAAAGTTCTTGCAGTAAATGACCTGACGATGCATTATATGACCCGCAAAGGCCCCGTGTTTGCCGTGGATGGTGTTACCTTCCATGTTGACCGCGGTGAAGCTATTGGCCTGGTGGGCGAATCCGGCTGTGGGAAAACATCAATCGCGATTTCCTTGTTGAAATTATTGCCCAATAATGCAAAAATTCTCAATGGCGAGATCAGAATTAACGATACAGATGTTGTGCCCCTGACCGATAATGAAATGAATAAATATCGCTGGAAGGATATCTCAATGGTATTCCAGGCGGCGATGAATTCCATGAACCCGGTCTACACAGTTGAAGAGCAGATCCTTGAAGCGATGCGTGAGCATATGCCGCAACTCAGCGACAAGGAAATGGACGAAAAAATTGACCATCTTTTCACTCTTGTGGGTTTGGACCCAACTCTGAAAGATCAGTATCCTCACCAATACAGCGGCGGTATGCGCCAGCGTGCGGTGATTGCTATGGCGCTTTCGTGTGATCCCGATATTATTATTGCTGACGAACCGACGACCGCGCTGGATGTAATCGTTCAGGATGCCATTCTGAAGCGCGTGCGCGAAATTCAGGAAAAACTGAATATGGCAATGATCTATATCTCTCACGATATTGCCGTGATCGCCGAAGTCAGTAAACGTGTGGGTGTCATGTATGCCGGAAAACTGGTCGAAATGGCGAGTACCGAAGCTATCTTCCATCGCCCTGTTCACCCTTATACCATGGCGCTGATGTCTTCGTTTCCATCTATCGTAGGTGAGAAGGCTGATTTGGTAACACTAGCCGGGGAACCGCCAGACCTGCTAAACCCGCCCTCTGGCTGCCGTTTCCATCCGCGCTGCCCCTATGCTACAGAAATCTGCCATGAACAAGAACCGGAATTTAGAGATCACGGCGCAGACCATTTTGCCGCTTGCTGGCATCCGGGAGGCGAAAAATAATGACACAAGATAATAATATTCTCGTTGATGTGCAAAATCTGTCAAAACTCTTCCCTATTGGGCAGGGCGTTTTCAAACAGGCAGCTTCTTTTGTTCATGCAGTGAGCGAACTAAACTTGCAGATCAAACGTGGTGAAAGCGTAGGCTTGGTTGGCGAATCAGGTTGTGGCAAAACTACGACCGGGAAGCTGCTGACCCGTTTGCTCGATCCCACCGATGGAAATATCATTCTGGATACGGATGAAGGCCAAGTGGATATTGCTCACATGCGCGGTAAGAAAATGAAAATTTTCCGCCGCCGTGTGCAAATGATCTTCCAGGACCCTTACGAATCGATGAACCCCCGTTTGACGATTTATGATACTGTTGCTGAACCGCTCAATGTTCAGGGAGTGGGTTCTGTGGCCGAGCGTGAGGCCCGCGTAGCCGATCTACTCGAAACTGTCGGTCTGGCTCCGGCATCCAGCTTCTTATTCCGTTATCCTCACGAACTTTCGGGTGGTCAACGCCAGCGTGTTGCCATTGCGCGCGCTCTGGTGATTAACCCCGACTTTGTGGTTGCTGACGAACCTACCTCCATGCTGGATGTGTCGGTGCGAACAGGCGTGATGCACCTGATGCAGGATTTGGCCGATCGCTTTGGCGTAACGTATCTCTACATCACACACGACTTGGCCGTGGCTCGTTATATGTGTGATCGTATCGCAGTTATGTATCTGGGTAAAATTGTAGAGATTGGTGATACCGAAGATGTGTTGCAGAATCCACAGCACCCCTATACTAAAGCGCTGATTTCGGCTGTGCCGGTGCCTGATCCTACCTACACGCGTGAGCCCATCAAGATTAAGGGGGGCGTTTCACGCCCTGTCGATCCGGCTCCGCGCTGCCGTTTCTATGACCGCTGTCCGCTGGCCGACAAAGTTTGCGAAAGCAATGACCATCCACCGTTGGAAGATAAAGGTGGCGGGCATCAGGCAGCTTGCTATCACGTGTAGCCCCGATTGATTGCTTAGACGCCAGCGAATTTTGCTGGCGTCTTTTGCTATTCAGGATAATTTTTCGTTCTGCGTGGTTACTTCCATGTTACAATAATTTTCATTATGGCTGATTATCGAGTTTTAATCGTAGACGACACACGCGAAGTTCGCAGGGCGCTAGTCAGCGCCATCGAAACTTTGGACGCCAACATCGAAATCAGGGATGTGCCATCGGGTGAAGAAGGGTTGCTGGAATTATCCTCTGGCCCCTTTGATTTATTGGTATCTGATGTGCGCCTGCCGGGCATATCTGGCCTGGAATTGCTGACCAAAATTCGCATCCGTCAGCCGGAACTGCATGTTATTTTAGTCACTGGGATGGTAGATGCGCATGTGCGTCAGGCAGTTGCCGATGCGGGCGCAGCCGCTTTTTTCCTGAAACCAATTGAAACTGCCGATTTTCTGGACGCCGTTGAACGTGCATTGGGCTTGATCGATGCCGTGATCGTTGAACCGAATATCCCGGATGATGATCTGGAGAAACCTGCCGAAAGCGTGGCCGAGCGTTTGACCAGCCTGCGTAAAGATTTGAACGCCATCTCGGCAGTGATGCTGGATGAGCGCAGCCGTGTACTGGCCCGTGCGGGTGACCTGCCCGATGCTTCAATTGAAACCGCGCTGTTCCCTGCTCTAATGACCGCCTTCAGCGCCAGTAATCGGATTTCTAAGTTGCTGAATACCAAGCCGCCGCGCGATATTCTCTTTTTCGCGGGTGTTAAATATGATATTTTCTTGGCACATGTGGGCGAATCTTATGCGTTGCTGGTTGCAGCTAACCCTGGGACGAGCAGCGACCAGATGGCAGAAGCCATGCGCCTGGTTCATAGTGGCTTGCAAGATTTGTTAGCCATCCTCTCAAAGATGGGTGTCCGCCTCACCAGCAGCAAACAACCCACCCGTCAGGAAGTCGAGCCGGAGCCCCCGTTTGCAGAAGATGCTGAAGTCGCCCCCGAGATGGCGGCTCTATTCGAAGAAGTTGCCTCATCCGAAATTGAACAAGATGCGAACGTGTTCTGGGATACTGCCTCAACCGATGCCTCGCACGATGGCCTCACGAATGCCGATTCGTTGAGCTATGATGAAGCCCGCCGCCTGGGGCTGACCCCGGAAGAAGATGCTGAGCAATAATATTGCCACCCTCTTGGGCTTGTGATACAATCTCGCTCGCCTCGTGAGCGGCAAGCATACTCGTAGGGGAGTGGTGCAATGGCAGCACAGCAGTCTTTGGAACTGTTGATCATGGTTCGAATCCGTGCTCCCCTGCCTTTTTTTGTAATGAACGAACTATCTGACGACGACCCCCATTTAGATTGCCAATTGAAGAACAGCATACTGACAACTTCGTGTAGCGCAACCGCGGCACGATGTTTTTTCGTGTGGAGTAATATATGAAAACAAGCGTTGTGATTTTAGCGGCAGGCAAAGGCACTCGTATGCACTCAGACCTGCCGAAAGTTTTGCACCCCATCCTGGGTCAGCCGTTGATCCGGTATCCGGTTGCTGTAGCTCAGGCAATTACCCAATCGCCGTCTGTGTTGGTGGTGGGGCATGCAGCCGAACAGGTGCGCGCCGCTGTTGGCGAGGCTGCCGAATATGTGCTGCAGAAACCACAGTTGGGCACAGGTCACGCTGTGCAACAGGCCGAAACGCTCCTGCGGGGTAAGAGCGATTATGTACTCATACTGTATGGCGATATGCCCCTGGTGACCGCTGAAACCGTGCAGGAGCTCCTTGAAGTGCAGCAAAATCATACGGGGCCGATTAGTGTGCTGACTCTGATTGCCGATGATCCGCGTGGCTTTGGGCGGATTGTGCGCGGCGAAGATGGCTCAGTGAGGGCCATTGTGGAAGAAGCGCAAGCTACGCCCGAAGAACTTGCCATAAAAGAACTGAATACCGGTGTGTTCTGTTTCTCGGCAGATTGGTTATGGGATACGCTCAAACGGGTTGAACTTTCTCCCAAAGGCGAATACTACCTTACCGATCTGGTGGAAATTGCGGTAAAAGAAGGCCACTCCGTGCAGGCCATCCCCACAACCGATGAAACCGAAATGATCGGTATTAATACCCGCGTGCATCTTTCCGATGCCGCCGCAAGTATGCAGCAGCGCATCAACCGTGCCTGGATGCTGGCAGGTGTCACCCTTCAAGACCCTGCCACAACCTATATTGAGCCAACAGTTCAGATTGGCCGTGACACCGTCATTGCCTCGAACACCCATCTCATCGGTTCAACCGACATTGGCACAGCCTGCATCATCGGGCCAAACTCCTTCATCCGCGATTCGAAATTGGGCCACCGCTGCGAAGTCTTTGCTTCCGTAGTCGAGGCAGCCTTGCTCGAAGATGATGTGGATATTGGCCCCTTTGCCCATTTACGCAAAGGCGCTCATCTGGCTGCGGGTGTCCACATGGGGAATTTTGGGGAAGTAAAAAACTCTTACCTCGGGCCGGGCACCAAAATGGGGCATTTCTCCTATCTTGGCGATACCACCACTGGAGCCAAGGTCAACATTGGGGCTGGGACGATCACCTGTAATTATGACGGTGAACACAAACATCCTACAGAAATCGGCGATGATGTATTCATCGGCAGCGATACCATGCTGGTTGCGCCATTAAAAATTGGCGCAGGTGCGCGTACCGGAGCAGGCTCTGTGGTAACGAAAACAGTTGCAGAGAAAACCCTGGTTGTGGGCATGCCTGCCCGCACAATACGGAAATTGGATTAGTATGCATACTTCAGTAATTGTTTCAGGTTTATTATTTGTATTAGCTGTTGATCTCGTTGTTATCGCGGCGCGTGCCGCGTTGCGTCATGCCAGCCTGGCGCGATTGATTCACATGCGCGAGTTGAATGAGCCTAATGCAAAGCGCACTCTTGAATTGATCGAAAAAATGCCGCGCCCCTATGCAGGTTTGCATCTTTTGCAATCCTTATTACGTTTTTTCCAAATTGGCGGTATCTATCTGGTAGTTCAAGCCGATGCAGGTATCACTACACTCTGGGGTAAGTTCGGTGTGTTGCTGGCGGCTGGCTTGTTGGTAGCCTGGGTAGAGTGGATCGCAGAGCGTAACGTGTTACGCGATCCCGAAAGTTGGATATTGCGTTTATCGGGCTTTGTGCGTCTCGTGACGCTGCTTTTTTTCCCGTTAATCGGGGCCAGCTTATTCTTGTCGCGAGAAATTGCCAAATCAAATGAACACACTAGCATGGTTACAGAAGATGCGTTGAGAACGCTGGTGGATGTGGGGCAAAAAGATGGCATTCTTGAACAAGAAGAGCGAAAAATGATTCACTCAATCTTCCAGTTGGATGATACTCTGGCCCGCGAAATTATGGTGCCGCGCATCGATGTTCATGCCCTGGAAATTGGCGCTCCATTATCTGTTGCTGTAGATACCCTGCTCAATTCGGGTTATTCGCGCGTGCCCGTCTATGAGGAAAATATCGATCATATATTGGGCTTGCTCTATGCTAAAGATTTATTGCAAGTTTGGCGTGAAGGTAATGGGCAAACTGACCTGCGCCGCGATCTACTGCGTGAACCTTATTTTGTTCCCGAAGCGAAAAAATTGGATGAACTCCTGGCTGAAATGCAGCAAAAACGCGTCCATATGGCGATTGTCGTGGACGAGTATGGTGGCGTTGCCGGTGTGGTAACTTTGGAAGACATCATCGAAGAAATTTTCGGTGAAATTCAGGATGAATACGACGAAGAAGAACTGCCCTACCGCCGATTGGAGAATGGCGATTATGTTTTTCAGGGCCGCATTGATCTGGATGACTTCAATGAGATCATGGACTGCGATTTGCCCAACGATGAAGCCGACACGCTTGGTGGGTATATCTACACGCGCCTGGGACAAATTCCTGTTGCCGGTGAAAGCCTCACCCAAGCTAATTTAACCCTGACCGTGGAACTGGTGAGCAAACGGCGCATCCGCAAAGTGCGTGCGCAGCGGGTTTGGTCAACAGGGCAAATCAATGAAAATGAATAAAATGCAAAAAACTGAATTGATTCAAAAAGCTGTGAAGGCGCGCAAGAATGCTTATGCCCCTTATTCAAATTACCCGGTTGGGGCGGCGCTCTATACGGCCACTGGCAAAACTTATCTTGGGGCGAATGTGGAAAACGCTGCCTATCCGGTGACGATGTGCGCCGAGCGGGTGGCGATCTTCAAGGCAGTTTCGGAAGGTGAGCGAGAATTTGAAATGATCGCGGTGGTCACCGAGAATGGCGGCTCCCCCTGCGGATCATGCCGTCAGGTGATGGCGGAATTCGGTCTGGACACCCTGGTGTTGATCGCCGACGAACAAGGTAATCTTGTCGAAGAGCTGCGCGTGGGCGAGTTACTCCCCAAAGCCTTCACCCCTAAAGATTTAATCTAACCCAAATTATTACCAATTGGGCACGGGGGTAGCGACAGAAATCACCGATTGCAGCATCCAGCCTTCCGGCCCGCCAGGGAGGCGCACATTCAGCCATTGCCGGTTATCGGCCTCCGCGGGGACATCCGATAAAAGCTCGATCAAAGTACCATTCAGGAAAGATGTAAGTGCGCGGCCGTCAAAGCCGGGTTCGCTTCGCAGAATGGCCCCGCCATACTCTTCGGGAGCGTTGACCCGCGCATAAACCGGTGTAGGGCTGGGTGGCAGCGTATTTGTGGGCGATGGCGTAATCGAAGCCGTCAACGTAACAGGTAGTGTAGCCGTGACAGGGAGAGGGGTTTCGGTAATGGTAGGTGAAAGTGTTGGCGTAAAAGTTTGTGAAGGAGTGGGTGTTTTGCTGGGTCGTGCGGTTGGGATTGCAACCTGCCCCCCCACGGCTGCGCCTGCGCCGCCCAGCCCAATGATTAGAATCAACCCAATCAGGCTGAGCATCCCCCCTGCCGTGTAGCCAAAGAGAGTCAGCGGGCGAAAACCGAGTACAACCAGCGTAAAAGTACTCAAAATGATTGCCCAGGCCATATGAATGATAAATACCACCAGCCCATCGGGCCATAAATGGAGTGTGCCGCTGCCCAGCCCATAACCGGCTGCACACAGTGGCACATAGATTTCGTAGGCCAGCGCCACACTGGCAACCGCCGTGCGTTTACCCCCGCGGGCGATCGCAATCGTGGTCAGCACGCTACCGATAGTCAGCACAACAAAATGATGCCAGGCAATGCGCGTGTGTAAATAAGCCTGGGTGATCTCAAATACACCACCGTTGCGGGCAACCAACCCCAGGCTCAGGCTGGCAATAAAGACCAACCCGCTGCCCATAACCAGCCCCAGTAAATTGCGCCCAAAAAACTGAGCGGAGCCGCTAATTGCGCCCAGCGCTATCCCCACCAGCGGTGCCATTGTCGGAGCCAGAACGGCTCCGAGTACAAGTAATGCCGGTAAATCAAGCAGCAGGCCAATACCGACCGTCAGCCCCGCCAGCACAGAAAAGAGAAAGAAATCAAATGATGGCGATGTACGCTGTGCAATTTCGTCGAGAAAAGCCTCGCGCTCATCCGGAGCCAGCGGGAGCAACTTGCGCTGGGCGCGTCGTCTGCGCGCGGCTGGCAGGCGCTGGGGATCATCGGGGGTTTGCTCGGTTTTGGGGAGAGTCATTTTTTTGCTAAAATAGTGTGTACTAAATTGCTTTGTGATGCCGCCATGGAATCGTATAGCTCGAGTCTGTGCTTATTATACAATACGCGCCACGGCTCAGGGTTACAAGATTACAGGCGCGCTGAATGCCCGAATGAAGTAAAATACAGGTTCATTAGGAACTGGCGGGACATTCCCCAGATATAGGGGTGTACGGGGTGCGAAGCACCCCGTACACCCCTATATCTGGGGGCAACCCCGACGATTCCCAAATAGCCAATAATTTTCTTACGGGAGTAGTGAACGAATGAAGTCTACCCGAATATTTGTTGGAATATTCTTCATAATCTTGCTGATTGGCCTGGCCGGATGCAGTGGCGCAGACGCGGAGCGCACTGCGGCGACTCAACCTCCGGCGGAGGCAGAACCAACTTCTTTGCCCACAGAGCCTCCTCCACCTGCAGCCACGCCGCTCCCACCCGTGGGGGTGCTGTTTGCTCCCGATGGCGCGGATCCAGCCCTGGTGGATGCGCTTCAAACTCACCTGACACAGGCCATTCCCGCAGCCGGATTGCGCTATCAAATGCGCCCCTCACTGTCTATCGAGAGCATCCAGGCCGATGATATTCAGTGGGTGATCGCATTGCCCCCTGCCCCCGATTTGGCGATCTGGGCCGCGGCTGCACCGGAAACGCGTTTTCTGGCTGTTGGCGTAAATGGCATTGAGGCTGCCTCAAATATCAGCGTGATCGGCGCCGATGGCGGGCGTTTCGATCAGCAGGGCTTTTTGGCCGGATATATCGCCGCCATGCTTACCCCCGATTGGCGTGTGGGGGTGATTAGCGTGGCGGATACCGAAGCCGGACAATTGGCGCGGCGTAGTTTTCTGACTGGCGCAAAATTTTACTGTGGCGCGTGTTCGCCTACGTACCCGCCTTTTTTGGAGTACCCTTTATATTATCAAGCGAATGCGGGCGCGGATGCAGCCGAATGGCAGGCCGCGGTCGATTTTTTGTTGCAGCGCAATGTGGAGATGATCTATCTTGGCCCGGGGGCTGGGGATGAGAACCTGATGCGCTATATCGCTCAGGCAGGCGCGCAGATGATTGGCACGAGCCTGCCCCCCGAAAATGTGCGCGCCTCCTGGGTGGCTTCACTCATATTTTCTCCCCTCGAAGCCTATTATAATTTTTGGCCTGAGTTCGCAGCCGGAGTAAATGGGCAAGTTGTGGATGTTTCGCTGGCCTTCAGCGAGATTAACCCGGATTGGCTGAGCATGGGGCGCTTGCACAGCGTCGAAGAAATGTACACCGAGGTGCAAAGCGGGACGATTGAATTGGTGGCAGAGAATATTCCGTAGTATTTTTGGTGTTTTTTTTCGCGTCCGTTTCCGAGCTTGTGCAGCCCAAATAGGCGAGACACGCATCTTTTTTCAGAATCCCCATGATATAATCACCCGATAATCAGTCAAAATTTATTGAGACATGATGAGGTATCTATGGCGCCGATTCTTGAATTACGTGGAATTACCAAACGGTTTCCTGGCGTACTGGCAAACGATCATATTGATCTCACGCTAGAAAAGGGAGAGATCCACGCCTTGCTGGGGGAAAACGGAGCAGGAAAATCCACCCTGATGAATATTTTATATGGCCTGTATGCGCCCGATGAGGGCGAAATTTTTGTTAACGGGCAAAAAATTGTTGTCACATCGCCGCGTGATGCCATCGCAGCCGGTGTGGGGATGGTTCATCAGCACTTTATGCTCATTCCGGTGTTTACTGTAACCGAGAACGTGATGCTGGGCGACGAGAGCCTGCGCATGGGTGGATTGCTGGATCGCCGTTCGGCGGCCAAGCGCATTCGCGAGATTTCGGAACAGTACCGGCTCGAGGTGAATCCGAACGCATATGTGAAAGATCTGCCCGTGGGTGTGCAGCAGCGCGTCGAAATTATCAAGCTGCTCTACCGCGAAGCGGATATTTTGATCTTGGATGAACCGACTGCCGTACTTACCCCTCAGGAAGTAGACGAATTATTCACGATCATGCGCTCATTAGTTGAGAGCGGCAAATCGATTATTTTTATTACTCACAAATTACGCGAAGTACTCGAATTTGCTGACCGGATTACCGTGATTCGCGGGGGCAAAGTGGTGGGTTCGGCTCTGCCCGAAGAAGCCGATCAAAATTCACTGGCTGCCATGATGGTCGGGCGAGCGGTTGATCTGCATGTCGAAAAGCAGCCCGCAGACCCGCAAGAAGTGGTACTCGAAGTTGAAGATATTGTTGTTCTCGACGAGACAGATCAGGTCATGGTCAAGAAAATCTCCTTTGATGTGCGTGCCGGTGAAATTTTGGGTGTGGCCGGCGTGCAAGGCAACGGACAGACCGAATTGGTCAAAGCGCTGACCGGATTGACACACCCCGTCAGCGGCGAAATTACTCTGTTGGGCGAATCAATTGCCAAGGCTTCGCCACGTACCATCACCGAGTTGGGGTCGGCGCACATCCCTGAAGACCGCCAGAAAGACGGCTTGGTGCTGACTGCGCCAATTGCAGATAATCTGGTGCTGAACACCTATTATCTGGAGCCATTTGCGAAAGGCGTTATGCTGCAACAGGATACTGTATTGGAATCAGCGGATAAAATTGTCTCGAATTTTGATGTGCGTACACCAAGCTCTTTGATTCCGGTGGGTTCGTTATCGGGTGGCAATCAGCAAAAAGTGATTGTCGGACGCGAATTTTCCCGTCCGATCAAATTCCTGGTAGCCGCACAACCAACGCGCGGCCTGGATGTTGGTTCGATTGAATATATTCACAGTCGGCTGATTGAAAAACGCGATTCGGGTTGTGCTGTGTTGCTGGTTTCAACGGAACTTGACGAGATTATGGAACTCTCAGATCGCATCGCGGTGATGTATCGTGGTGAGATCATTGCCATTGTAGACGCGCAGGATGTTACCAAAGAACAAGTCGGCCTGCTGATGGCGGGGGTGGTTGAGAACGCTGTCGCATAAATGATATTCACCACAAAGACACGAAGACACAAAGAGATAAAAATCTCTTCCTTTTATCTTCGTGACTTTGTGTCTTCGTGGTAAGTACTTTGAGGAATAATCTATGACCAATAAAGAAAGCGAACAACCCAACAAGAAAGATGGCGGCAAAATCTTTCTGGAAGAGTTGTCCAAAAGCCCCCTAACCGTCACTGTTTTGGCAATTCTCACTGGATTGCTGCTGGGCGGGTTGCTGGTTGCCATTACCACCGAAGAAGCGTATGCTGCGTTCTCTGCCTCGCCCTGGGAAGCGATCAAAATTGGCGCCAATGCTGCCTGGAAAACTTATCAGGCTTTATTTACTGGCTCGGTAGGCAACCCAGCCAAGATCGTGGCAGCCTTTCAGGGCGGCGATGCCGAAGAAATTCGCCGGGCGATCAATCCGTTTTTTGAGAGTCTGGTGGCTTCCACGCCTTATATTTTCGCCGGGTTAGCCGTTGCGCTGGGTTTCCGGGTAGGTTTGTTCAACATCGGTGCGGAAGGCCAGCTTTTCATTGGTGCGACAACCACCGTGATCGCGGCGATCTTTCTCAAAGGATTACCTGCCATCATCCACGTGCCGATTTCGCTGCTGGCGGGTTTTATCGGCGGCGGCTTGTGGGGGTTTATCCCCGGCTGGCTCAAAGCGCAGACCGGTGGGCACGAGGTCATCAACACGATTATGATGAACTATATTGCCTTCCGTTTGAGCGAATTTTTGCTGCGCGGCCCGTTGAAAGACCCCGATGGCTACACCCCCGTCAGCGCCGATATTCAGGATTCAGCCAAACTTTTCCGCTTTTTTGAGAATCCCATTCGTTTCCACATTGGCTTTTTCGTTGCCTTGTTTTTTGCTTTTTTGGTGTACTGGCTGCTGTTTAAAACCACCTGGGGCTTCACGCTGCGCACGGTGGGTTCAAACCCGCGGGCTGCCAAATATGCCGGGATGAGCATCATGAAAAGTACAGTCATTGCCATGTTCCTGTCGGGTGGTCTGGCAGGGTTGGCAGGCGCCAACGAGGTTTTGGGCGTCAACCACAACCTCGCAGTGGCCTTTTCCTCTGGCTATGGTTTCGACGCGATTGCGCTAGCCTTGCTCGGTAAGAGCAATCCGTTGGGGGTGGTGCTGGCAGCCATCATGTTTGGCTTCCTGCGCAATGGCGCTATTCAAATGCAACTCACGGCGGGCATCCCGATTGACATTATCTCGGTTTTGCAAGCCGCAATTCTGGCTTTCATTGCTGCACCGGCGATTATCCGCACTATGTACCGATTGAAAGAACCCGATATGGATTTGGATGCTGTTACACTCCGCGGTTGGGGAGGCAACTAATCATGGCAACTGCAACGAATAACTTTGAATATATTTCTCCGACTCGGCGTCGGGTGATGGGAATCCTTTTTCTGTCCCTGGGCATTTTACTGTGGATTATGTTTGGCCGCGGTATCGGTGGGGACGCGCTGACTACCTTCAGGTTGACTCCGGGAGGCTCAGCGCAGGAACTTCCCGATTGGGTATTCAACAGCCAAAATATGCTCAATATGCTTTCTGTATTGAGTATTGCACTGGGTGGCTATCAGCTTGCCCGCGGTTTTGGCAAGCGCACCACGCTCATGCTGGGCCTGGCAGCCGCCATGTTTATCTTTGGTTTCCTGAGTTGGGCCACATCGGGTGGGACGCTCAATTTGGCAGGACTGTTCCGCAGCGCCCTGGTCAAGGCGGTTCCCCTGACAATTGGCGCCCTCTCCGGAGTTCTGTGTGAGCGCTCCGGTGTGGTCAACATCGCCATCGAAGGTATGATGCTCACTGGTGCCTTTGTTGGCGCGTTTGTTGGCAGTGTCACCAATATCTGGATTGGCCTCTTCGCCGCGGTGCTTTCGGGCGGTCTGCTGGCCTGGATACTGGCAGTACTCTCGATCAAATACAAAACCGATCAGATCATCGCCGGGACGGTGATTAACATCTTCGCTACGGGGATTACATCATTCCTTTCTGCCAAGTTTTTGCAGCGTTACCAGCATCTCAACGATCCGGGGCGTTTCCCAACGATTGAAGTTCCTGTGCTTTCAAAAATCCCCTTTATTGGGCCGATCATGTTCCAGCACAATATGTTTGTGTATGCGCTGTATATCTTCCTGATTGTGCTGACGGTTGGCCTGTATTACACGCGCTGGGGTTTGCGCACGCGCTCCGTGGGCGAACATCCTAAAGCTGCCGACACGTTGGGGATTAATGTCTTCCGCACACGCTACATTTCGGTCATCCTGGGCGGAATGATGGCCGGATTTGGCGGGGCTTACTTCACGCTGGGTTCGGTGGGCCGCTTCGACGAAGTGATGACAGCCGGGCGCGGTTTTATTGGTTTGGCCGCTATGATCTTCGGCAACTGGAATCCCATCGGATCGTTTGGCGCGGGCTTGTTGTTTGGTTTCTTTGATGCGCTTGCCGCCAAAATCGCTATTTTGAGGGTGCCGATTCCATCGGAAATCATGCTGATGTTCCCCTATATTGCCACAATGGTGGCGCTGGCCGGGGTGGTTGGCCGCGGCCAGATGCCCGCCGCTGATGGGCAACCTTACGAGAAAGAATAGAAAACCCCCTCCCCCGCCGGGGGAGGGAGATTGACGCAAAAAAGATGAGTCGCTGTATTTTACAGCGACTCATCTTTTTTGCGTTCTTTGTTCCCTTCTCCCATTGGGGGAAGGGTTAGGGATGGGGGCTTTTATTCGTAATACCCAAACTCTTCTACAGCATCGACCATTGCCAGCACATTTTCCGGGGGAACATCGTTCATCACAGTATGCACGGAGGCCAACATATAACCGCTGCCGGGGCCAAGGTGTTCGATCACGCGTTTGACTTCCTGGCGCACTTCTTCGGGTGTGCCGTAGGGCAAAACTTTGTGGGTGTCCATTGCGCCGCATAATACCAGGTTCTTGCCAGCCCGTTGCTTCACTTGCGCTAAATCTGACATTTTTCCCGCTGAGGTTTGAATCGGATTGAGAATATCGATTCCAATTTCGATAAAATCATCCACCAGGGGCAGGACATCACCATCCGTGTGGAAGAAAATTTTGGCGTCGGTGCGCGCCTTGATGAAACTAATCAGATCGGCGTGCAATGGCTTGAGAAGATCGCGATACATCTTCGGAGAGATGAGCAGGCTCTCTTGCGTCCCCAGATCATCTCCGATTTTGATGATATCCACGTTGTTGCCCAGTTCGGCCAGGAAAGGGCCCATGAGTTCTTTACAAACTTCCGTGATTTTGGTCAACAAGGCTTTGGCAAAATCTGGATACATTGCCATATTGAGCAGAAAAACATCCATGCCCTGCATCGCGTGTGCCCGCTCAAAGGGGAAGAGCAGCCACGGGGTCGCCAGGATGGCATATTGGTTTTGTTCGGCCAGTTTGCGCGCCTGCTCTTTGACATGCGCGACGCGAGATGGGTCGCTCATGTCTGGCCAGCCAGTGTAGTTTTCAATATCTTCGATGGCTTTTGCCTCGGGGATAGGATGTACGCCGGGATACCAGTAACCCTCTTCAACTTCGCGCTGCCCGCTACCCCACGAATCGATGCAATCGCTGTGGGGTGGACGGTTGCGGTTGCGCTGGCGCACCGCTTCTGGCTCCAGATCGCGCACGCCGCGCACATCGCTGTGCAGCCGTTGCATGGTTTCCTCATCAATCCTGGCGGTGCCAAGCTCCGGCCAGCCATAAATATACTCGTCGGGGGCGTTCACGCCGATCATTTTTTTGATGCCTTTGTAGGTGTGCATTTTGATGCCGGTGGCATTGCTCTCGCCGATGACAATTGGCACACGATCGGGCACTTCATGATTTATGCAGGCTAAAACACGTTCCCGTGAAGTCATGCTCATAAATTTTGCTCCTAGAGTTCGCCACGAAGGCACAAAGACTCAAAGGATGGCATTTTTTCGTGCCGCCTGTACCCTTCGGGGTATTGTGTCTTTGTGGTGAATGTCTGTTGGTTTTATTCTAAATCTTCTGGGGATAGTCCCAGAGCTTTCAATATCAGCCAAAGCGGTCGGTCGTTCATTTCAGCGAATATGCGTTGGGCGCGCACATAAGCAGTTTTCTTTTCTTGCGAGGAAAAAATACCTGGCTTTTTGAGTTGATTGAGGTAGCGCACAGCCCCATCTGGCGTGCCATCACTGCCATCGAGGGCGCGCCTGGTATATTCGATAAGAAATTGTTTATAGTGTTCTTGATTCATAATTGCGTGAAGACCTCCGATATTTTTTATCGCATTGTGTAAGTCCTAAAGCGTTTAAAATCTTGGAGGTCTGGTGATGTTGTTTATATCTTGCCCAGCAATTTTATCTCCGGCCAGATAAAGGGCAAGGTAAGTATTGCGCCGAAGCCCATTATAGCCAATCCGCTCAGGGCGTGCATACTGGTGGAGAGATTGTCGAGTGGAAGCTGGGTTTGTAATATATAAGCCAGCCCGCCACTGACCAAGGATACCACAACCACGCGTAGCAACGGTTTTGCCAAACGCAGCCAATAGGCCAGTGATTTTTCCTGAAGCCACAATAGCGCTAACGCCTCAAGGGTGAAGACCAGTGTATTCGCCAGCCCGATCCCAGGCGCTCCCATTTGGCGGGAAAATATCAGCCCGGTAAGAACAAAAGCCAATGCCGTGATGGAAGATGTCAGCAGAGGGGTAAGGGCATTTTGACGGGCATAAAAGGCGCGCGCCGCCACTTCGAGCAGTGAATGCCCCACCAGGCCCGCCATATAGGCGCGTACCGTCCAGACGACGAGTTCGCTTCCGGCAGGGTCAAAGCCGAGAATCGCGATCAGCGGGCGGATGCCAATGGCGAGCAATATCGCGCTGGGGATGGTCAGCGCCAGAATAGTGCGCACGGTGGCTTCCAGCGCGCTGCGGAATGCATCTCTTTCGCCGCGGGCGCTGTGTTCGGAGAGTGTGGGCAGTAAAGCGGTGCCAATGGCTGTGCCGATCAGGGACTCAGGTACTTGCATGAATAACCAGCCATAAACCAGCGCGGTGACGGCTCCGGCAGGCAGAGCGGAGGCAAAATTGTCTTGCGCCAGGAAAATCACCTGGATGAAGAAAACCGTGCCGATGCGCGGCAGCATCAGGCGGATGACTTGCTGGACGTGGGGATTGCCAAACTCTATACGCGGCGTCCAGCGGAATTGGAAGTGAATCAGCCCCGGAATTTGTGCCAGGAAAAACAGCAGCGCACCGAGCACAGTCCCATACACCAGGCCATGAACTCCCAACCCCAGAGCCGGGAGCGTGATTCCCCCCAGGGTGAAGCCCTCCGTGGGGGCGAGAATCAGCACCCCAACCAGCATGCCCACATCATACATACTGGGCGCGAGCGCGGGGAGCAAAAAATGCTGATTGGCTTGCAATCCGGCAATCATCAATCCGCTCATCGAAAAGAGCAATGTGGCAAATAGATTAATGCGCATCAACTCAATGACCAGATTCTGTTGCTCAACGCTGAAATGCGGTGCAACGCCCCACCAGGAGGTCACAATGGCAGGCGCGAACAGACCGATCAGCAGCGACAGCCCGGCAGTTGCCAGAAAGAGCAAATTGCCAATGCGCGAGAAAAGGCCCCAGGCCGCGGTTTTCCCACTTTTTTCGAGTTGTTGGCTGAGTACAGGGATCAAGGCCATCGCCAATGCCCCGCCAGAGATCAGCGCAAAGAGCAGATCGGGGTAATTGTTGGCGGCGTTGAAGGCATCAATTTCGGCAGAGAGGCCGAATGTGCGGGCGATGACGACCTGGCGTATAAAGCCAAGCGCTTTTTCGAGGGCGAAGAAAACGCCTACAATGATGGTTGAGCGGGCAACATGTTTCATAATTGCCAAGTATAGCATGTTGAGGCTTGGCCGGGTGGTATAATCAGCGGCATCTTTTCTGGTCAGGAGATTATTTTTTTGCTCAGAAAAGCACACAGGCAGCCCAAAGGCTTTGCTCGGTAATTGGCACATATGTTGGTTCTGGGATGGCTGCGTTGGCGGATAGGCTCGCAGAATAGGAGTGAGGTATGGCTCGTAAGGAATTAGGTCATATTGAATTGCAGTGGCGTTGCCCGAATTGCGATAATCGCAACCTCGGACGGGAGAAAACCTGTACGATGTGTGGCGCGCCTCAGCCCGAAGATGTCCAGTTTGAGCAGGTTGCACAACAGGAAATCATCGCAGACAAAGCCTTGATTGAGCAAGCCAAGGCAGGCCCCGATATTCACTGTGCCTATTGTGGCACGCGCAACACCAGCGACGCCGAAACCTGCGTCCACTGTGGTGCGGATATTTCGGAGGGTACAAAACGTCAAACGGGCCGCGTGATTGGCGCGTATCAGAGTGGCCCCGCGCAGGCGGTGGCTTGTGATGCTTGTGGCGCTGAGAATCCTGCCACGGTTGGTCAGTGCGGTGAGTGTGGCGCTCCGCTGAAAGCTGCTGTTCTGCCCGGAATGCCTCAGCAAGCTGCTGGAGCATCCGCAGTTGCAGGACAACCGAAAAGCAAAAAGAAACCAGTCGCCCTGATTGTCGTGGCTGTACTGATTTGTTTGGGTATGGCCGTCGTGGCGCTGTTATCCATGCGCTCCAATAGCGTTAGCGGGGTCGTTCAGCAGGTACAGTGGGAGCGTTCGGTCAATATTGAAGCTTTTGGCCCGGTGGAGCGCAGCGCCTGGCACGATGAACTGCCGGCAGGTGCTGAGGATATTTCTTGCGTTCAAGAATATCGCTATACAAGTTCTACACCAGCTGAGAACTCTAAAGAAGTTTGTGGCACACCCTACTCCGTCGATTCGGGAAGTGGCTTTGCTGAAGTCGTGCAAGATTGTGAATACCAGGTCTATGATGATTTTTGTTCCTATACGGTGTTGGATTGGTCGTTTGCCGACAAGATTGTTGCCAATGGCTCAAATCTCAACGCTGAATGGCCATCCCCCAACCTGAGCAATGACCAACGTTTGGGCGATCAGCGCAGCGAAACGTATAGTGTTGTATTCCAAACCGATGATGGTGTGTATACCTATAGCCCCGAAGATTTTGCTGAATACCAGCGCTATCAACCCGGCAGCGCCTGGACGCTGGATATAAACACGTTTGGTGTTGTGCTATCCGTACAGCCATAGTGTTGCCATTTTTTGTATCTTGGTGTAGAATTCTGGCGCACATGCTCTCGTAGCTCAGTGGATAGAGCACTTGGTTGCGGACTAAGGGGTCGCGCGTTCGAGTCGCGCCGAGAGCGCAGAAAGGACGGATTTCTCCGTCCTTTTTTGTTGGAAAGTTTGCGCTCGCGTGAAGCCAGCCAAGCCAAAATAATCTCCCCGCAACTTATCGATCATCATTGGGTTATATCCTGAGGTATGTTTACCCTTATTTTTATTAAAGGGCTTTTGCGACGCAGCGAAAGCCCAAGTTAGTAATTATCTACTGGAGAGAAAAAATATGTCGAAAGTCGCTATTGTTACCGATAGTACCGCTTATCTTCCGAAAGACTTGGTTGAAAAATATAATATGACGGTTGTCCCCCTGACGGTGATTTGGGGAGAAGAAACTTACCGTGATGATATTGATATTACCCCTACGCAGTTTTATACCCGCCTCGAAACTGCTAATGTGATGCCAACTACATCCCAGGCTACGATCCAGGATTTCAAAGACGCTTACGAGCGTTTACACAGTGCAGGATATGAAATTCTGTCGGTTTTGATTTCGTCTAAGTTATCAGGGACGATTTCTTCCGCCGAGCAGGCTTATAAAATGGTGCCCGATGCTACGATTGAAATCTTCGATTCGGAAACAACGGCGATGGCGCTGGGCTTCCAGGCTTTGGCTGCGGCCCGTGCGGCAGCAGAAGGCGCCGATTTGGCGGCATGCAAAGCGGCTGCAGCAGATGTCCGTAGCCGATCTGGCGTTATTTTTGCAGTGGACACGCTTGAATTTCTCCATCGCGGTGGACGGATTGGTGGAGCTTCGCGCTTTTTAGGCACGGCACTCAAGCTTAAACCGTTGCTGGAAGTTACAAATGGTGTGATTGAACCCGTAGACAAAGTTCGTACCAAGCGTAAAGCGCATGAGCGCCTGATTGAAGTTATCAGCGAGCGGGTTGCTGGGAAGAAGAATATTCGTTTGGCAACGTTACATGCCAATTCCAGCGAAGATGCCAATCGGGTCTTGGATGATGCCAGCGCAAGGATGAGTGCGATTGAAGCCATTCGTTCAGAAGTCAGCCCGGTAATTGGTACCCACGTTGGCCCTGGCACCGTAGGTTTGGCGTATACATACGAAGATTGAAGAATGTTGAGCGTCTTCTCCAATACGCATCACTGAAATATCTTCGAGTATCTGAAATGCGTATTGGATATATTATTTTCTGAGTCTTTGAAAGTGAGGTGGTATGTCAAACGTAGCCATCATTACCGATAGTACGGCCTATTTACCCGACGAGATGGTAGAAAAATATGGCATCTCAGTTGCGCCCCAGGTTCTGATTTGGGGCGAAGAAACCCTGCGCGATGGGGTAGATATTCAACCTGCTGAATTCTACAACCGCCTGAGTACCGCTGATGTTATGCCGACGACTTCTCAGGTTGCGGTAAAAGATTTCAAAGAACTTTATGAAAAATTGCTGGGGCAGGGCAAAGATATTTTGGCGATTTTAGTATCGGATAAGCTTTCAGGCACGATTAGTTCCGCGACGCAGGCTCTGGAATTTTTTCCCGATGCGAATATTGAAATTATCAACTCGCAGGGCGTTGCCATGATGTTGGGATTTGTTGTCCTTGAAGTGGCGCGCGCTGCTGAGAAGGGCGCTTCGCTGGCTGAGTGTAAAGCTCTGGCTGAAGACCTCAAACAGCGCACAGGGGTGGTTTTTGCCGTGGACACGCTGGAATTTCTGCACCGCGGTGGACGCATTGGTGGGGCCTCGCGCTTTTTAGGGACGGCTTTGCAACTGAAGCCAATTCTGGAAGTGCGCGATGGCCGCGTGGAAGCTATCGAGCGCGTACGCACCAAAACCAAGGCGCATAACCGCCTGATCGAAATTTTGGCAGAACGCACCCAGGGCGGGAAAACAATTAAATTGGCGACGTTGCACGCCTCAGCGCATGAAGATGCCAAAGCCTTGTTAGAAGCTGCTCAGGCACAATTGGGCAATGTGGATGAAACTATATTTTCGGAAGTTAGCCCGGTGGTCGGAACCCATGCTGGTCCGGGTACAGTAGGATTGGCTTATTTGATCAACTAGATAGAATCGGATTGCGTATCAACACAGACATGGCCGCAGGCGACGCTTGCGGCCATGTCTGTGTTTTGAAAGTTTTGACGCTTCATATAAACCGTGGTACGCTAATGCCCGATTAGTTTTGCCTGAATTTCCCATCAAAGTTGAGTAATTTTGCTTGAGAGTATTATCATGACGAAAATCCGTGATTTGCCATTATTGGCAATTCTTCCCGTTGATAAATTAATTCTCCACGAATACCACGACCCACAGCGAACCCCACCGATTGCACGCGCGATCAGCGAAAGCGGCAGGCTGCGCAATCCCCCCATCGTTGTGCCATTGCGCGATGAAACTAATTCGTATATGGTGCTGGATGGGGCTAATCGTGTCACAGCGATTCAAAGCCTCGGAATTGAGCATATTGTTGTGCAAGTTGTCCCGGCGGATGACCCTGGCCTTGGGATGACGCCCTGGCATCATGTAGTATGGGGGCCTTCTTCTTCCGATTTTATTGACTGGATGTTGGCATTGCCGGAGGTGATTGTGAAACCCGGGGATAGCGACATGATGACACATTATCCCCAAAGCCTGCACACATTGGCCGTTATCAGTTGTCCAAATGGCGAGTATTATCAGCTACTCACCTCGCATCATAAATTGCTCCAGCGGATGCAGACTCTCAACCGGGTGGTGGATGCTTATAAAGACCGCGCCACCCTTGACCGTACACTTATCACCGATATGGAATCACTCGAAAAAATTTATCCGGAGCTGAGCGGACTGGTCATGCTGCCTCAATTCCGTATTGATGAAATTCTTTATATTGTCAGTGAAGGCTACTTAATGCCCCCGGGAAGCACGCGGTTCACGATCTCGCCGCGCGTATTGCATCTAAATTTTCCGCTCGAAGAACTCGCTGCGGAAAAATCGCTGGAAGACAAGAATATTGCCTTGCAAGCCTGGATGAAGGCGCGTTTGGCCGCCAAACGGGTGCGCTACTACGCCGAATCAACTTATCTTTTCGACGAGTAATAAAAAAAGGCCGAAACTCTTGCGGCTTTGCGCTTCGTTTTTAAGGATTTGAAATAATGGATATTTTCTTTACAGACCCTTCTGATGTGCCTTTGCCCCCGGATGAAGTGCGTATCCGCGAGTTTAGCGCCAATCCCTGGCCAGATGGCCGTCGGGTGAAGATATACCTCGAAGTGACACCCTTTCAGCAGCGCCCCAGCGGGGAAGTCATCATTCGTGACGCTTTTGGCAATATGGTTGCCAATGCCAATATTATCGAGACGATTGACCCTAAAATGGAAATCACCATGCACCTGCGTGGTGAAACGCCTTATGGTATCTACAACGCCACAGTGCAACTTTTTTATATTCAGGAATTTGAAGACGAAGTTCAGGAAGAAGGCACGCTGGTGCGCCCGGAACGCATTGATGTTGATTTCGCCGAAACCAGTTTTGAAATTGACTGAAGAAATAATTCCCGGGAATTTTATTCCCGCCAGATAATCGCCAGATTTCCCAATACCCCCCACGATTCCAGAAAACGCTCAATCGAGCGTGTATATACATCTTTGCCGTCGGCAATCCATACCTGATGTTCGTCAAACCCTGTCACCACAACGGTATGCTCGTAGCGGGCTACCGTAATTTCTGAGCCATCACTAGCCGTATACGCCACCGGAGTGCCGCGGACCACATGCCCCACCACCCAAACGATCACAGGATGTCCGGCGTAAATTTCATTTTTCAAACTTTCCCAACTCATATTGTGCATCGGCCAGGCCGAAGCGCCATAAACCCGTAACAGATGCGCCACAGGTTCTGGGTGGACACCATACGGTTCAGGCGGAACCCGCCCCCAATTGCCTTCGACATCGCCCACAAAACCGCTCTGCGGATTGTCTGAGACCGGCAACTGAGATTGAAAGGCCAGTTCATCAATCTGGATGCCGAAAAAAGCCGCCCAATCTGTGGCAGCGCTGGCCTCACAACTTAGCGGGAGCGCCTGTTTGTCGCCCACAAAGCCTTCAATTTTCGAGTTGGGTGGCGGGGTGGATGAGACATGGCGCGTGGGGACGGGAACGGGCGTGTGAGATACTGTCGGAGAAAGAGATGGCGGAATGCGGCGCGTAGCCGTGGGTGGGGGCAGCGGAGTGAGGGTAGGTTGTGCCTCCGCGGGGGTGGCTGTGCCCGTGGCGCTGGGAGACGGGCTGAGCGTGGGCGTGCTGGTATGGGCGAAAGCCTGCACCGTGGAATATCCATCCATAAAGACAAATAATGCCCATCCCAGAAATCCCCCCAGAGCCAGGGCTAGTGTTCCGACGAACAACCATCCCAATGCAGTACTCGCCCTAGATTTGGGTTTCCTCACCGGGGCCGCGCGTCGTCGTGCCTGCTTAGTCATTCCAGATCACCGCCATATTCCCCAAGACACTCCATGAATCCAGAAAATCATTCACCGAGCGTTGATAGACCCAGTCGCCATCCAAAACGGTTACGCGGGTTTCATCATAGCCAATTACGATCACAGTATGCTCGAAGCGCGCCACAGTGGTTTTGGCGCCATCGGTAGATGTATACGCCACCGGTGTGCCGAGTGCAACCCTGCCGATGACCCACACAATGACTGGCTGTCCGGCAGCAATTTCGCTGCGTAGTGCGTCCCAACTCAGGCCAGTTACCGCATCGGCCTTGAGGCCATAGGCCCGCAAGAGTTGCGCCACAGGGCTGGCATGCACGCCATAATCCGCTGGCGGAACCTGTCCCCAGGGCGCGTAAACATTGCCCACAAAGCCCTTGTTGGGGTTGTCGGAAAGTGGCAGGCTGTTGAAGAAGGCCAACTCATCAATGGGAGTACCAAAATAAGCTGCCCAATCTACCGCAGAACGGGCTTCGCAATCTAGCGAGAGTGCAGGCCAGCGGCCAGAAATTCCAGTGATGGCAGCGGCATTCGGAATGCTTGGCGTGAGTGTGGGGAGCGGAGTTTCGGTGAAGGTGGCGGTTGGTGTGCTGCTGGGGGTTATGGATGCGGTCGGGGTAAACGTGTTCGGCTGAAAGGGTGTTACTGTGGGTGGAGCAGGAGTTGCAGACAGGGTGGGAGATTGGGTATTTGTAGGGGATTGTGCAATTGTGGTTGTTGAAACCTGCGCCAGTGTACGCGCCATAAGTCCACTGCGCCCTAGGGCAACAAACAGCAGCCAAAATATCAAACCAGCGGCAACGCCTAGAATACTGAAATACACACGTTTCATATTTGGTCTAGTATACCTAAAAAGATGGTTGTGCGGAGCGCTTTGCGCTCCGCACAACCATCTTTTTAGGATTTTCTGACCGCTGCTTATTTTACAGCAATCACTTGTCCCTGTGTGGCGCGCAATAAATTGTCGGGCGTCAGGCGAAAAACGGCGTTTGGGGTTCCGGCCGCTGCCCAAATGTCATCAAACTGGAACAGGTCTTCGTCAATGAAAGTGTGAATTTTAGTGCTGTGGCCTACCGGCGGTACGCCGCCGATTACAAAACCGGTTTGTGCGCGCACAAAATCGGCATCGGCTTTGCCGATTTTTTCTCCTATATGCTTGGCGAGAAGTTTTTCGTCTACGCGGTTGCCCCCGCTGGCAATTACCAGCAACGCCTGGTCTGATGATTTCAGCCGGAAAATTAGCGACTTGGCAATTTGTGCCACCGTGCAACCAATCGATGCGGCGGCATCAGCCGCGGTGCGCGTGCTGCCGGGTAATTCGACCACGTGCAAATTGAGGCCGATTATATTGAGCGCGTCTTGTACGCGTTGGGCGCTGGCGCTAAGGGGTGAAGTCATATCGTTTTTGTAAAAATCTTATTCTTCTGTTGCGGTTTCGCCTTCGACGACAATATCAATAAAAAACGAAACGCCAAAGGGGGTGCCATCAGGGGCGAAGGCCTGCCAGGCGCTGCGATAAGCTCCCGGTTCATCTGGGGCGGCGAATACCATTCGAATTTCGGTCTCGGTGCCGCTCAGGGCCGGGTAAAGCGCCTGGGGGGAAGGCGCGCCCATGATAGGGCCAGCAACCAGCCGAACTTCATATTCCGTATTCCAATTGCAGGTTCCAGTATTGCGCACTTTCCAGCGTTTGTCGAGACCATCCCCCGGAGCAACGACAGTTCCATCTTCGATACTGAGGTCTTCAAGAAATTGCAGATTGTTGCTGCAAACGGGCGTGGGCGTGGGTAAGCTGACTGCCGTGAGTTTAGCAGCCTCGGTGGCCTGAAAATCAAGCATGGCCGGGTCAACCGTCGGGGGTTTGTATACATCGAGTGTTGGAGTTCCGCGCGTATCTTCCGCGCGGCAGCCTGTTATCATCAGCCCGATCAGCAAACTTAGCACTATCCAACGCCAATGGATGCGCATACTAATCTTCCATCATCTCTTCTTCATCATCCACAATACGCGCCGGGGCGCTGTTTTCCATCGAAGATTGGCGGATCAGGGTTTCGATCTCCATAAGCAGATCGGGGTTATCGCGCAAGAATTCTTTGGCATTTTCGCGGCCCTGCGCCAGGCGCAAGTCGCCATACGAATAATACGAACCACGTTTGGAGATGATATCCATATCGGTGCCCAGGTCAACGATGTCGCCGACTTTTGAGATGCCTTCGTTGTACATGATGTCAAATTCGACGGTTTGGAAGGGGGGTGCAACTTTATTCTTGACCACGCGCACACGCGTGCGATTACCGATAATCTCTGAACCAACTTTGATCGATTGAATGCGGCGCACATCCAGGCGCACCGAGGCGTAGAATTTGAGCGCCTGCCCGCCGGTGGTGGTTTCGGGATTACCAAACATCACGCCGATTTTCTGACGAAGCTGGTTGGTGAAAATTACGGCGGTGTTGGTTTGCTTGATCGCTCCAGAGAGCTTGCGCAATGCTTGAGACATCAGGCGGGCCATCAGGCCCATGTGGGCATCGCCCATATCGCCTTCAATTTCGGCGCGCGGCACCAGCGCCGCCACAGAGTCGATTACGACCATATCGACTGCGCCGGAACGAACCAGAGCTTCAACAATTTCCAGGGCTTGTTCGCCCGTATCGGGTTGCGAAATCAGTAGATTTTCAACATCTACACCACACGCGGCAGCATAGCGCGGATCAAGAGCGTGCTCCATATCAATAAATGCAGCCGTACCCCCCATATTTTGTAGCTCGGCCACAATATGCTGGCAGATAGTTGTTTTGCCGGAAGATTCCGGCCCGTAAATTTCAGTCACCCGGCCGCGGGGAATCCCGCCTACGCCCAGTGCAATATCCAGCGATAGCGAACCGGTTGGGATGACATCTACCGACATGTGGGTTGCATCACCCAGACGCATAATCGTGCCTTCGCCGTAACGCTTTGCCAAATCGCCCATGGCTTTGTCGAGTGCAGCCTGACGGGCATCTGATGAATCTTTCGCCATTTTTTACTCCTTTATTCAATCTCACGTCAAGTAAACCAAAAAATAAATCAGTTTTGCGGCTTTAAGTGAGAAACTACTTTGATATTTTACTCGTTCTTTTACATCTGGTCAGCGAAACCTCGCAACCTTTCATAAATTTCTATCAAATCATCTCGTACTGGGGACTATCTCCATTTAGATAATGTTCGATTTGCTGCTTGCTTCCGGGAGAAATATCGGCGGGTAGCTGCTGCAAATTGAAGAAGGTGCATTGCTCAATTTCGTCATCGGAAACGCCATTTAACGAAAAATCACGCGATAGAAAAACAACCACGTGATCGATCTTGCGATATTCCCGATGTGAATAAATGCCAAACAAGGTAACATCACGCAAATCAGCTCCGACTTCTTCCGAAGTTTCACGCCGGGCAGCAGCTTGCAGCGATTCGCCTTGTTCGACCAATCCCCCCGGTAAAAACCATTCATCTTGATAGACATGTTTTACGAGCAATATCTGATCTTCTTTTACCATCAAGACACGAACACCAATGGATAGCGGCTTCAGCAATAACCAAAGTCCGCGTAACACCATGTAAAAGTACTTGTTTATGAAATCCATTCAGAATTTAGCTCAATTTTAGCACGAATGTTCTAGTTGTCAAGGTTTGACAAGTTTGCCCTCACCCTGATTCGAGCGCAGCGAGAATCAGGGTGAGGGCAAGCATTAATTCTCAAGCGTTGGCGTCGCCGTTGGGTCTAAATCCGATGGATCAAACCTGGCTCCCGGCAGCGGCGGCGGGTTGGTGCCAAAGCCGTTTTTGCCCTGAAACGATAAAAAACTCACCCGGCCCGGATTGATGTCAAATTCAAGTGTGTAGAGTTTGCCTGAATATGAAGTCTGAATTTCGTAGCGTCCGGCAGGCAAGTCGCCGACAACCAGATTTTCCTGATAATATAAATCCAGGTTTACCGCGCCATCCGCATAAGAATAAGCGCGCCACTCTTGCCCGGTATTGATCGAGATAATCTTCATCGGATGGTAGTAGGCGGTTTTGCCATTGGTGCGTTTGACTTGCATCACCAGTATCCCCCAGCCTTGGGGAGGCACCAGCCATAATTCGGGGTTGAGTGTGTAGAAGAAATTCATCTCGCCCCAACGAACTTCGAGATGCAGGTGCGGTCCGGTCACTTTGCCGGTGGAACCGACCAGCCCCAATTCATCGCCAGTTTTTACAGTTGTCCCGCGGCGCACAAAAATTTCATGCAAATGCCCATAGACGGTAAACAATTGCTTGCCGCGGTAGCCAAAGTCGTGCTGAATCACCACGGCCTGTCCGTAGGGATCGCTGGTATCGCCATACACGCCGCGGTACAGGCCATAGCCCGACCAGACTACTTTACCATCGCCCGCGGCCAGCACTGGCGTGCCCGGCGGGGCGGGGATATCTACCCCGGTATGCACCACATTTTCAAAGAAAACCCCCCCATAACGATACTCGTCTAACGGCCAGTTGACTTCGTTTGCGGCGATGGGCCGCGAAAAATAGAAATGATCCATCGCGGTGGGTTCCCAGGGGATCGGATACAATGCCGGTCGCCAGATCGAAACCGGGGGTGGTTCTGCCGCGGGGAAAACCAGGCGCAGCGGATCATCAACTGGGGTGGGGAGGGGAGTCTCCGCCACGGGGTTGGGATTGGCGGCGAGTGTGGCAACCACCTGCGTGGCTGTGGCGACAGCCTGCTCGGGGGTGAGGCTTGCCAGCGGGCCAGATTCTGCCTCTTGGGCTGATTCAGCCTGAAAGGGGATTCCATCCCCAAGCGTACACGCGGGGAGGAACAGCAGCACGGCGACAGCCGTTATCAGGATAATATGTTTTTTCATGGTGTGGATGTGCTGGTTATGAGGGGCAGAGTCGGTGAGGGTGTCACGGTGGGGCTTAGCGTGCGGGTGGGACTTAGCGTTATGCTGGGTGTGAGTGTGCGCGTGGGGGTGAGGGTTGGCGTGAAGGTGAAGGTAGGCGTTGGCGTGGGGGTATTGGTGGGAATTTCGGTGGGCGTGATGAGAATTTCGCGTGGATACAGTTCGAGCATTGCCGATTGCCAGTCGAGGCCGTCGGTGCGCACAAATTCGTTAAAGCGTGTGGCGCTGTAGGCTGACCGCCAGTTCGAGAAAGAAGGCAGGCGCTGCCAGCCGTAGTTGCCTGCCAGCTCAGTGATGTCGATCCAGTAGCCTGCGGGGATATTGGACATAAGCGCGCCGCCCTGTTCGTAGGGCCGCGGTTCGGCGCGATAGCGGGCATCGAAGTCCCAGGGCAGGGCGTGCAGCGGCTCTCCCAGTGTGCCATCCTGATAGCGGGCGCGTAGGTAAACGCGCCAATAGGTTTCCTGACCGAAATCTTGGCGCACAACTGCCATCCAACCCGCATGAATCGGTAGCGGGCTGAGGGCAAAGGCGCGCCCGGTGTAGAGCCAATCTTGTTGATAGCCGGGCTGCAATGGAATGGTGAGCGGGACGTAGGCGTTTTCGAGACTGGCGAGGGCATCCCAGCCGGTTTGCACGGCCACTTGGGCACGCAGGCCATTGAAAGCTTCGTCAACGCGGTCGTGTAGTTTGGGGTAGGGCGCGCTGACATCGCCAAGCTCAACGATATTCCAGCGCTCGCCGGGGATTTCAGGATTCGGCTCAATGGCCGGATTCCACAATAGGGTAGGTGTGGCCGACTGTTGGTTGGGGAGCAGGCTCTCGACGCTCAGGTCGGCCCAGGTGAGGCTCACGATGCTCCCTGGAAGCGCCACAGGGGGCAACCAGACCAAATCGGGCTGGGCGATGTCGTAGCCGGTGAGATAGGTTTGGTGGGGCGTTTCGAGGGTGGCGTAGATGATGCTGCCGGTGCGGCTCCAGGCGGGCTGGTCACCACTGACCAGCGCCAACGGCGGGCGTTGGGGCGTTTCGCTATCCCAGGAGAAAATCTTGTGGAAGCCATCTTCGAGAATTGCCCCCCAACTGAGATAGCGTCCATCTGCCGACCATAAAGGATGCGCGGCACGGGATTCATTCAGGTTTTCGATGGACTTAAAACGTTCTTCGCCGCTTTTATCCAGATCGGCGAGCCAGATTTGCTCGCGTCCGCTACGGGTTGAGACAAAGGCAATCAGGCGGCCACGCGGCGACCACGCCGGAGCGAAATCGCCCCCCAGATGGTTGGTGACAGCCAACGGGTCGCCACTGCCATCGGCGGCCTGAATAAAAATATCCAGGTTGTTTTCGGCATAGCCCTCATAGGCCAGCCACAGGCCATCGGGCGACCATGAAGGCGAGGCTTTGTAACCGGGCTGTTGGGTCAGCGGGGCAATTTGTCCGTTTTCGAGATTCCAGATATAAATTTGCCAGCCCCCACTGCGGTTGGATGCGAAGGCCAGGCGAGTTCCATCGGGGCTGAGCGCCGGAGTGATGTCGTTCCAATCGCCGTTGGTGAGGCGCGTCAGGGGTAAAGTTGCGCCGCCGTACTCCACAGGCCGATAGGCGAAGAGATGGGTATCCAGCCCTTCGCGGATGGCGAGCAGCAGCAGGCCGATTTCGTCGGCCGGCAGGGGGGCGCGGTCCGGGATGGCTTCGGCGGCGGCTACCGCGGGGGATGCGCTGGGGGTGGGAGGTTCACTGAAGTTAACTTCCGGCGCCTGGGTTATGGCAAGGGACGGGTAGTTGAACTGCGCCCGCAACGCCACCCAGCCTAGCGCGCCAATGGCGATCAGGACAATCATCAAAAACAGAAAGACGCTCAGGCGCGAAAATGAAACCCGGCGCGAGCGGTGTTTTTTTGTTTTTCTCGGTGATTCAGCGGGGGGTTGCATGGGGTGATTTTAACACGTTTTTTAACGCAAAGGCACAAGGGTGCAAGGGCGCAAAACTCTTCATATATTTTTCTTTGTGTCTTTGCTTCTCTGCGCCTTGCGTTAAAACTGTCTTAGCCAGTTGGGCAAATGTGGCTTGATACGATTGTTCACACGTTTTCCCCACCCCAGCGGGAAGCCATCCACGGTGAGCATCACCCAGCCATTCTCGCCGGGTGATGACAGCACTTCGCCGCGCAGGTACGCGGCCAGGGCTGCATCGCCAACGACCAGATTGTGAGTGTTTTTTATCTGAGTGGGTTGTAAACCCATTGCCAGAGCGTGTGAGGGTTCAAAGCGGTTTTTCTTGGCTATCCCCAACCACCAGCCCCAGTGAACCACGCGTAGCCCGCGTAGATCGGGGCAGCCTGCGGGCAGGGTGTAAATATATGCGCCTTGCTGGGAAAGGTGTGTTTCATCGGGCTGCCGGTGCAGGGTTTGCGTGCAGAATTGCTGGAAATCGTGCCGCGCGGCGTTCTCCGGCGGGGTGGCCTGAGCCTCCCGAAGCGGATTCTCCTCCCCGCTTGTTTTGCGCAGGACGGCGATGAAATGACCTTCACCCGGCGCATTGTGCGGCCACAGGCGTATTAATTGCTTCAAAGCTGGATTCTGTAAATGCTCATCGTCCAGCCAATCGGGGCGGCCCGGGGAAAAGCCGGGGTAACGCGGCGGGGATTCAATTTCGAACTCGGGATGCTTGGTCAGAAAACGGGCGATGCTGCCCTCATCTTCGGTAGGGGTGAAGGTGCAGGTGGAATAGACTAATATTCCCCCAGGGCGCACCAATAGAGCCGCCTCGGCGAGGATAGTATCCTGACGCAGGGCGCAACTCTCGACGAGTTTGGGCATCCAGTCGCTGCGGGTGGCGGGTTCCTTGCGGAACATACCTTCGCCCGAGCAGGGCGCATCGACGAGAACGCGGTCGAAAAAAGCGCCAAAATGGGCTGCCAGCCGTGCGGGGGTCTCATTGAGTACGACGGTGTTTGTTGCCCCCCAGCGTTCGATATTTTTTGCCAGCACTTGGGCGCGATGCGCCATCAGATCGTTGGCGATCAGCAAACCGCGGTTTTGCATCCGGGCAGCAATATGGGTAGTTTTGCCCCCAGGCGCGGCAGCCAGATCGAGGATGCGTTCGCCGGGCTGCGGATTGAGCAATTCGGTCACAGCCATTGCGGCAGGGTCTTGCAGGTAATATAGCCCGGCGGTATGGTAAGGGTGTTTGCCGGGGCGTTCACTGGAATCGACTAAAAATCCGGCTGGCGCCCAGGGAACAGGTGCCAACTTGAAAGGAGTTCGTTCAGCGAAAGCCGCGGGGATGAGTTTTAGTGTGTTGACGCGTAAACCAATCTCGGCAGGTTCATCGTAATGAGCCAGAAAGGCTTCAAATTCATCCCCCAATTGATTTTTTATGCGTGCCAGAAACTCGGCTGGAATTTCCACAGAAAGAGTGTGACAGGTGACAATCACCTATGAAGTGACTGTCACCTGTGGTTGCGCTTATTCGGATTCTTGAATTTCGAGTAGTTCGACTTCAAAGACCAGGGTAGCATCGGGTGGAATCAGACCGCCCGCGCCATTTTCGCCATAGGCCAGATCAGACGGGATAATCAGTTGGCGCGTGCTGCCGACTTGCATCGTGGCTACACCTTCATCCCAACCTGCAATGACATAACCATCGCCCAGCACAAAGGAGAAGGGTTCGCCGCGGGTAAGGGAGCTATCGAACATGGTGCCATCGGCGAGCCAGCCGGTGTAGTGGACGACCACAGTTTGCCCGGCTTCGGGGGTGGCACCGTCACCGGCGATAATATCGTAGTATTGCAAGCCGCTCTCGGTAGTGGTGAATTCTTCGGGGTCAATCTCGGTGATTGTTGGCGGGTTGAAGACATCAAGGAGTTCGATTTCCATGATAAGCGTGGCATTGGCAGGAATTTCGCCTGAACCCGTTTCGCCGAGTGCTAGATCGGGGGGAATGACCAACAGGCGCTTGCCATTGCTCTTCATGCCGGTAACGCCTTCATCCCAGCCGGGGAAGACGACATCGCCGCGGCCAATCACAAACGAGACGGGCTGGCTGCCATCGGAGGAAACAATGAAGGTATTTTCTTCTTCGCCTTGCACCCAGAGGGTGTAGTTGGTGGTAACGTTGCTGTTGGCTTCGGCAACTTCGCCGTCGCCTTCAACCAGATCGTAGTATTGCAAACCGCTTTCGGTAGCCACCATTTCATCGGCTGCGACTTCGCTGGGGACAGGAGGCGCTTCAACAGAAATTAGCGTGACTTCCATGATAAGTTCCGTGTTGGGCGGGATCATGCCGTAGCCTTCTTCGCCAAAGGCCAACTCAGGCGGCAGCACAAGCTGCGCGCTGCCGCCAACCTGCATCAGCATAATGCCTTCTTCCCAACCGGGCAGCAGTTGCTCGCGCCCCAGAATAGCAATTGCAGGCGTGCCTTGCGCGTATGTGTTGACGAGTTCGGTGCCATCTGCCAGGTTGCCAACGACTTCCATCGTGACAATATCCCCGGCTTGTGGGGTATCTCCCTCGCCAGCGCTAATTTCAAGGTATTGCAGGCCGCTTTCGGTGACCAGGGCGCCTTCGAGCACAATTGGTTCGGGGACAGGCGTGGCATCGCCGGTGAAGAAGGTTACGGCGCTTTCGATGGTGGGTACTACATCTTCTTCAGCGGGGATGGATTCGATCTCGGCGCTTTCGGTTGCTGCGGGAGCTTCTTCGGCCTGACAGGCTGTCAGTGCGGTAAGGAGCAAAGCTGCGATGAGCAGCCAACTAAACTTTTGAGAATGTTGTTTCACTTGTATCTCCTAATTTTATAAGCAGGACTTGCGCAGGCAAAACCCGAAAATAGGGGTGTGTTGGGCGCTTCGCGCCCAACACACCCCTATTTTCGGCACATATTTTAGCGAACTGCGTAAGTTCTAATCAGAATTTCCACCGGATTGTATCATGCGTTGTTGGTATTTCTGTAGCTATTAATAAATGCTCATATTTGCAGGTTTTTTGCGATCGCAAGCGAGAACTCCTGCCCAGTATAAGCGCTATTGTGCAGGATCTACTTTAAACTGTGTCTCGTACAGGGTTTTATACAAACCGCCTTGTATGAGCAATTCTTCGTGATTGCCTTGTTGCACCAATCGTCCGCCATCGAGCACTAGAATTTTGTCGGCAGCCAGAATGGTGGAAAGCCGGTGAGCAATCACCAGGCTGCTGCGGCCTCGCATAACCTTTTGCAACGCGTGCTGAATTAACTCCTCCGAGAGTGAATCCAGGCTGGAGGTGGCTTCATCGAGCACCAGAATACGCGGATCGCGCAAAATGACGCGCGCAATTGCCATACGCTGGCGTTCTCCCCCGCTCAGGCGGTAGCCGCGCTCGCCAACTACCGTATCGTAGCCATCGGGCAGCCCGGCGATGAGTTCGTGAATATTGGCGGCCTGGGCGGCAGCGACCATTTCGGCTTCGCTGGCATCAGGCCGCGCATACAATAAGTTGGCGCGGAGGGTTTCGTAGAACAGGTATGTTTCCTGCGTGACCATGCCGATATTCTCGGCTAACGAATTCAGGGTTAGGCCTCGGATGTCTTGCCCGTCGATGCGTACGCGCCCGTGGGTGGGATCATAGAGCCGCGGAATCATATAGGTGATGGTAGATTTTCCCGCTCCGCTGGGACCGACCAGGGCAACCAACTCCCCGGGCTGGATGCTGAAATTGATGTCTTGCAACGCCCATTGGGTGGGCGACTCGCCTGCCTCGGGGCTGGTACCTGACCCCTCGCCTGCCTTCTCTTTGCCGCGCTTGAGATGCGATTCATCGGCGCGGAACCAGGTGAAGCGGGCGATCTCGTCCAGGCCGATCTTCTCGGTGCCGAGTCCCTCATAGGCGAAGGAAATATCTTCAAATTGAATCTGCCCTTTGACCTGAGTCAAGCGCCGGGCGTTCGTCCGTTCGGCGATCTCCACAGGAATATCCAACACTTCAAAAACGCGTTCAAAGCTGACCATACTCTGGGAGAATTCGATCTGGGCGTTGGTGAGGGCCATGAGCGGGTTGTAAAGCTGGGTGAGATAGGTGCCGAAAGCCACAATTGTCCCGATAGTGAACTCGCCGCGTAATACCAGATGCCCACCCACCCAGAATACCACCGCAGACCCCACCGCACTGACTACGCTCAGTAACATGAAGAACCAGTGCATGGTTACCGCCGAGCGCACGCCGATATCGCGCACGGAATCACTGTCACGGCTGAAGCGGTCATATTCGCGCTGCTCGCGCCCAAAGAGCTTGACCAGCAGCGCTCCGCTGATATTGAGGGTCTCGTTCATGGATGCGTTCATCTCGGCATTGAGCTCCATTGAGCGACGACTGAGGCGGCGCAAGATGCGCCCAATGCGCCGTGCGGGGATGATGAAGAGCGGCAGAATCGCCAGCCCGAGCAGCGTCAGCCGCCATTCCAGGGCCAGCATAATGCCCAGGGTGACGATCGCGGATACCAGATTTGAGACGAGCGAAACGAGAATATTGCTGATGGCACGCTGTGCCCCGACGACATCGTTGTTGAGGCGCGACATCAACTCGCCGGTGCGCGTTTGGGTAAAGAAACGCAGCGACATGCGCTGTAAATGGGCGTAGAGGGCGCGGCGCAAATCGTAGATGACGCCCTCGCCAATCGCCGAATTCAAACGCCGCTGCCACACGCCGACCACGCCATTTATAAGCGGCACACCGATCATGCCCAAAGCCAACCAGTTGAGGCGCGTTAGATCGCCGTTGGGGATGGCGTTATCAATCAGATCGCGGTATAGCAACGGGGAAACCAGCGTGATACTGGAAATTAAGAGAATAGTAATCAGCAAGCCGATTACAGCTTGGCGATAGGGTTGTGCAAAATCCCAAACCCGCAGCAATAACTCGCGAGTGATTTTAGTATGATCTTGTTTCTCATCGTGGCGGATGTAAGCCCACCAGCCAGCTCCGTGCATGCCCATAAGACCTCCGTAGAAAAGTAAACCACACAGTCACGAAGACACAAAGGTTTTCTATCAAGTTTTCTTCGTGACTTTGAGTCTTTGTGGTTCTTCAGCATTGTATAAAAATGTATCCAGGATGTGAATTGTACCAACGAAAACCATTAAAAAAGCCCGCCGAAATCGACGGGCTTAACTTTCAACTTGCAACCTTCAACCTGTAACGGTTTAATAGCGATAGTGATCGGGTTTGTAAGGCCCTTCAATGTGAACGCCAATATAGTCGGCTTGCTCTTTTGAGAGTTCGGTCAGATTGACGCCAATCTTTGCAAGGTGCAACCGGGCAACTTCTTCATCCAATTTCTTGGGAAGCGTGTAAACATGATTTTCATATTTCTCGTTGTTCTGCCAGAGTTCCATCTGCGCCAAAACCTGGTTGGTGAAACTGTTGGACATCACAAAGCTGGGATGACCCGTGGCACAACCAAGGTTAACCAGGCGTCCCTTTGCTAGCAAGATGATTTTCTTGCCATCAGGGAAGATAATATGGTCAACTTGCGGTTTGATTTCGTCCCATTCGTACTGTTCAAGGCTGGCAACGTCAATTTCGTTGTCGAAATGACCGATATTGCAGACGATGGCTTCGTCTTTCATCTGGGCCATGTGATCGTGGGTAATGACGTGGAAGTTGCCAGTAGCGGTGACGAAAATATCAGCCTGCGAACATACTTCATCCATACGCACAACGCGATACCCTTCCATCGCTGCCTGCAAGGCGTTAATGGGATCAATTTCTGTAATCCAGACAGTGGCACCCAAACCGCGCAAAGACTGGGCGCTGCCTTTACCAACATCACCATAACCAAGCACAACGGCGATCTTGCCAGCGATCATGACGTCGGTGGCGCGTTTGATGCCATCCACGAGCGATTCGCGGCAGCCATAAAGATTGTCAAATTTAGATTTAGTGACAGAATCGTTGACATTGAAAGCGGGGAAGGGGAGTTTGTCCTCTTCAAAGAGTTGATAGAGGCGATGTACACCAGTGGTAGTCTCTTCAGAGACACCCTGAATGGCTTCGAGACGTTCGCCGTACCAGCCGGGTTTCTCGCTCAGGCGTTTGCGGATGGCAGTGAAGAGGGCAACTTCTTCTTCGCTGCCGGGATTATCCAGCACGGAGGGGTCTTTTTCGGCATTGGAGCCAAGAATTACAAGAAGGGTAGCATCGCCGCCATCGTCCAAAATGAGATTGGGGGTGCCGCCGTCTGCCCATTCCATGATGCGGTGGGTGAACTCCCAGTATTCGTCCAGATTTTCGCCTTTATAAGCAAAAACGGGGATACCCAGATCAGCAACCGCGGCGGCTGCGTGATCCTGCGTGGAGAAGATATTGCAGGAAGCCCAGCGCACATCTGCGCCCAATTTGACGAGTGTTTTTATCAGCACAGCGGTCTGGATGGTCATATGCAGTGAGCCTGCAATCCGCGCGCCAGCTAAGGGTTTTGCCTGGCCATATTTTTTCTGCAAGGTCATCAAACCGGGCATTTCTTTTTCGGCAATGGCGATCTCTTTATGACCCCATTCGGCAAGTGACATATCTGCCACATAATAATCAGTCGTTGTTTCTTTCAATACAGTGTCTAACATTTTTTCTCCTTAACGAATTAATACATCCAACGCGCCATCATCATCAAAATGTTCACGGAAGCGCGTTATGAATTCTTTGGGGGTGAAACTGTGTTCTTGGGTGCCTTTAGATTCCAGGCAATATGTGGCCGCCAAAGCGCCAATTTTACCGCAGATTTCCCAATCGAGGCTGTGAGAATAACCCGTCAGGAAACCGCCGCGGAAGGCGTCGCCCACGCCGGTGGGGTCGGCGATTTGAGCAGGAGTCACCACGGGGGTGCGAATCTCTTCGTCGCCCACGTAAATAGAAGCCCCATCTTTGCCACGCGTCACTACTGTGAAGGCGCGGCCACCCAAAATTTCAGCTTCGCTCATCCCGGTGCTTTTCTTGACCAATTCAAATTCGTAGTCGTTAACCATCAGGGCGCAGCAGCCCTCCACACCGGCGCGCAAATCTTCACCGCTCATGCGCGGAATTTGCTGGCTGGGATCGTAAAGATAGGGAATGCCGAGGGCCTGACACTCGACGGGATATTGCACCATCGCATCGGGGGCATTGGGCGAGACAACCACCAAATCGGGTTGGTTCGCGAGGTCGTGAAAAGACAACTCCCCGGCGTGATCCATGGCCCCGGGGTAAAAACTGGCAATCTGGGCGTTGGATTCATCCGTGTTGGCGAAAAACGAAGCCGTGAATTTGCCTTCGACAACTTTCATCAGTTTGGTGTCTACGCCCGCAGTTTCAAGAAAAGAGCGGTAATCGGAAAAATCTTCGCCAACGGTGGCCATGACGCGCGGCTTGCCGCCGAGCAGCGCCAGGGTGTAGGCAATATTGGGCGCAATTCCGCCGCGGTGACGCACCATTGAAGTAACGAGAAACGATAGGCTGATCGAATCCAGCTTTTCGGGCAGAAAGTGATCTTTGAAGAGACCGGGGAAGGTCATCAGGTAGTCGTAGGCGACGGAGCCAGTTAATACAATATCCATATGTTCCTCTTCAGGGTTGAAAGTTGAAGGTTACAGGTTTAACGTTCAACTTTCAACCTTCAATTTTTAACGTTTTACCAAAGGTGCGAGATTTGTTATGAATGGGGGATACGCCACCCCGTTTTCAGTCACGATGCCCGTAACAAGCCTGTGCGGTGTGACATCGAAAGCTGGATTGCGTGCCGAGGCGCCTTCGGGGAATGCAGCCTGCCCCTGGAAGGTTAGCGACAGAACTTCGGCTTGAGTGCGTTCTTCGATGGGGATTTCTGCCCCGGTGGCGAGTGTCATGTCAATCGTCGAGGTGGGTACCACGGGGTAGAAAGGTACGCCGTTATCGTAGGCAGCCAGTGCCAGCATATAAGTGCCAATTTTGTTGCACACATCGCCGTTGGCGGCGGTGCGGTCGGAGCCGACGAAGACTTTATCCACTTGCCCGCTGCTGAGGAAATGCCCGGCGGCGTTATCGCTGATGATGTCGTAGGGGATGCCGTATTGGGTGAGTTCCCAGGCCGTCAGACGTGAGCCTTGCAGGCGCGGGCGAGTCTCATCGACGAGAACGTGGATGCGCTTGCCCTGTTCATGTGCCAAACGGATCACGCCCAAGGCGGTGCCCCAATCAACAGTCGCTAGCGCGCCTGTGTTGCAGTGATGAATGATCGTATCGCCGTCTTCAATGAGTTCTGCGCCATGACGTGCCATGCGCTGGTTGATTTCAACATCTTCATCGGCGATGCGTTGGGCTTCGGTGAGAACGGCGGCGCGTAAATCCGCAAGAATTCCCCCAGCCTCCGCCCTCCCCCACCGGGGGAGGGGACTTAGTTGCCCCCTCTCCCCCTGGGAGAGGGTTTGGGTGAGGGAATTCAAGATACGATCCAACGCCCAGGCCAGGTTGACAGCGGTAGGGCGAGCTTTTTTGAGCAGGTCGGCGGCAGATTTTAGATCGGTGAGTAAGCCCTCGGGAGTGGTTGCGCCCGATTGAATGGCAGCCAACGCCAAGCCGAATCCCGCTGCTGCGCCAATCGCCGGTGCGCCGCGCACAACCATATCTGTAATCGCCTGCGCAACAGCGCGATAATCATCAAAAACGGCTACTTCAAATGTTCCGGGGAGCAGCCGTTGGTCGATCATCTGGAGTTTGTGGGTGGTGAAATCCCATTCGACGGTTTTCATATGCAATCCTGTCAAAACCGGGGAAGTGTATCATGCCTGTCAGGGGCTGTCAAAGCCTTGCCAAAATTTCGAGCAGGGTGATGTGGCCCATGACATGATAAAACGGATCAACCACGGGCAACTCACTAAGATTGTGTTCTTTCATGCGCTGATAGGTTTCAGCCAGATCGGCAGTGGTGTGAGCGTAAACCGGCTCGTCCATAATGTCGGCGGCGAGCAAATTGATATTGGGGGCGGAGTATTGCAACGCTTTGTTATAACCGTCGGATTCATCCACAAAGGCTTCGGGGACAATTGGGGCGAGCAATACTTCGGCAAGGGTGGCGATGGGGATAATGCCCATAAGCCGTTGCTCGGTGTTGACCACGCAGGCCATAGAAACCGTAGAATTTTCAAGCATTCGGGGCAGGATTTCACCGATGGGCGTATCCACACGCACGATGATAGGGTCCAGATCGAGGGTGTGAATGATTTCGCCGACCTGCAATTGACGTTGGCTGCTCCTATCAGAGAGGGCATCACGCCCGTAGGTTTCCTTGACATCTTCGTAGAACCATTTCAACAAATTGGAGGGTTCTTTTTGTTCAGGTTCTTCAATCTCTTGGGTGGGGGGCGTATGCCGCCATTTTTGCAGGCCCATGACGTTATCAATGGGCATAGTGAAGAGAACGCCGCTGCGCGGGCTATCAAAGCCCTTGACCACGCGGTCGGCTTCGGAGATGGCGCGTTCCAAAGTTTCAGGATCATCAATCAGGCTGAGCAGGGTGCGCTGACCGGGTTCGTCCGGGGTGAACATATTCAGCAGGCTGCCCAATCCGCCGCGGCGCACTTGTTTCTGAGCCTGGAATCCACCCATGCTGGGTAAAATCGTCACACCGGGGACATTGGCACGGTTCCAGGCGCGTAAGAGTTTCGAGAGTAATTTGGGTTCGTGTAAAATAACGATGAGTGCTGTGGTAGTCATAGTTTCTATTCGTAAATGGAACCGCAGATAAGTACGGATGAACGCTGATTTTTATTTTTTTCTGCGTTTATCTGCGTGTATCCGCGGTTCATTCGGGTTCGACGATTTCGACTTGAATATGCAGAGCGTCTTGTAGCTGTTGGATAAATTCTTTCAGGCTTTGGCTTTTGAAAGCCGCTTCGCCCAAAGCCGTGGTGGGTTCGCCGATGACCAGCAAATCTGGACGCAGTTCCAAAACAGCTTTGTGGAGTTGTGCTTGCACATCACCTTCGCGCACCAGGTAGGCAGCTTGCGAAACACCGCGGCGTTCGGCGCGGTCAATCAGCATCAGCATGGCAAAATTGCCCATATCGTGTAGCTGTTTGTAAACGGTTTTCAGGGGCATCATTGACGGGCCGGATGATTTTAAAAATTCGGCGTTGATGGCGTGTACAAAGGTCAGTTTGGCGTTGTGCTCCAGCGCCAGATTAATAGCACGGGTGACGGTGGCGCGGCTGCTGGGTTTGCCGTACACGGCACAGATGATAGATCGAATGTTTTTTTCGGACATGAGATTTCCTATACGCTATAACGCCAGGGCGCAAAGGGACAAAGTCGCAAAGTTCTTTGATAAAACAGCAACATACTTACAGCGTTTTCTTTGCACCTTTGCATCCTGGCGGCCTTAGTTTTAATTTTAGAACTTAATCAACAACCACAACATCGCCAGGCCGACGGTGATCAGCAAGGCGGGAAGTCCTTTTTTAAGGAAATACATATAACTGATCGAGTATCCGGCGCGCTCGGCGATGCCTGATGCAATCATATTGGCTGAAGCACCAATTAACGAGCCGTTGCCACCCATTGCCGAACCCACCGAGAGACAGAAAAACAGTACTTTGCTCTCTGCGCCAGGAACGGTTGTGGTGAGAAACCCAACCACGGGCAGCATGGCTGCCGTAAAGGGGATATTGGCGATCACCATCGAAAGGATGGCGCTCAACCAGGTGACTGCAATCATCGCCAATACAAGATTTTCGCCCACCAGCTGCCCAATGAATACGGCAATATAGCTAATCAGGCCGACTTCTTGAATGGCGCCCACAACCATGAACAGGGCCATGAAGAATACCAGCGTCGTCCAGTCTACGGCTTCGATCATTTCTTCGATATCGGGTTTGATCCATACCATGAGCGTTGTCGCGCCAACAAGCGCCGTCACCGCGGGGAGCAGGTGAATTTTCTCGCCAAAGATGAATAGCAGCAACATCCCCAAACCGACCCACCCCGCTTTTTTCAGGTGTTCCGGCTGGGTGATGCGTCCCCGCTCGGCAAGATGCTCTAAGAGCATAGGCGAAGCTTCGCTGGCAGCGACCAACTCTTTTTTGTAGATCAGCAGGCTGTATATAATCAGCCCGATGAAAGCCATCAATACGCCGGGGGTGAGATTGGTTAAAAATTCACTAAAAGAAATATCGGCATACGAGCCAATGAGAATATTGGTAGGCGTGCCGATGAGCGTACTGATGCCAACGACGTTGGAAGCCATGACTTCGGGGAGCAAAAAGGCCAGCGGATTGATGCCCATCGAAATGGCGATCTGAATGGTGATGGGGGTCATCAGCAGCATGGTGGTGACGTTATCGAGGAAGGCCGAAGCCACCCCGGCGATGAGCATGAGAATGGCGAGCAAAATATACACATTGCCCCGCGAAGCACGGTAGGCAAAAAAGGCCAGCCATTGGAAAATACCCGTGTTTTCCACTACAGCGACCACGATCATCATACCCATGATCAGGAAGATCACATTCCAGTCGATATATTTGAGCGAGTCGGTGAAATCGAAAATATACAGATTTTCCGAGATCGGATGCCCCAAATAGCTGATGATGAGCACCAGCGACGCGCCGACCAGCGCGGCCAGCGTGTTGTGCAATTTGTCGGTGGCGATGAGTAGCAGCATGCTGATGAAGATCACCGTAGCGAGCCAAAACGCCAGACTGATTTTGCGTGCCAGCGTTATATCTGGAATTTCGACTGCCGCCCCGGCGTTCAATTGTTGCAAGTCTGCGGATTCAAGAGCGATTTCTGCCGGGCTAAAGTGAGGGCGCTCAATATGCAAATAGATAGCTTCGTCAAATTCCGTGGGGTCATTGGGCGCGCTCAAGTGCAACGCAAAACTGCCATCGCTTTGTGTGGTTGTATGCAACACAGCGATTTTTCTGTCGGCCAGCAGAGAAACTTCTGCGCCTTCTACCGCAACCCCTTGTTCGTCCAGTACGCGGCCAAAAATAGTGCCCAAACCCGCGTCCTGAGCTTTCCCGATGCGATTCGGCGCGTAAAATATCAATGCCCCGGCCAGTAGCAGCGCAGCAACTAGATAACGCTGCAAGTTTGTTTTCCGCTTCATTACTGGGCTTCCTCGGCCAGGACCACTTTTGCACCACTTTCTTGCTCAATCTCTTGCCGAAATTGCTCCATATGTTCGTGGGTGAATGTATCCACTTCATTTTGCCCGCGCGGTTGGCCTAGAATCACGTACTCTGCACCAACTTCATGGCATAGCCCGATGATCTCATCGCGCACCTGTCCTTTCCGGACTACTGGCTCCGCCGTCACGCTGTTTTTTGCCGCCTGTGTTTGCGCCGTGAGTAAAATAAATTCTCCCATCTGGTGAAGTTCTTTCTCAACCACATGCACCCGGCTGGTCGAAGTCAGGGTCAAAAAATCCAAATTAACTACGTACAAAAAATAAACCGTCTGATGAGTTTTTTCGGCGAGTTGAATAGCTTTTTGAATAGTCGGCTGACTGGCGGGGCCGCCGCGGATGGCGCAGACAATACCGGGCATGGGTTTACTCCTTGGGTGGGGATTCTGGCGAAATTAACTCTCAGGCGTAGCCGTCGGACTGGGGGCCGGGTTGGCTTCTGCTTCCGGTGTAGATTCTGCCTCGGGCGTGGGACTTGGTTTAGCAGGCAATCCGCTCTGGATGATTTGCCAGGCTCCGTCAAGCTGGTCAGCCGCCAGAAGGGGTGAAACCGCCAATTGTTCCAGTGCGTTTTGCAGCAACTCACTTACCTGAGTTAGCGCCGTGCGCTGATAATCTGGCGCAGAGGCACTGATCGAATCGATCGCCGCCAAACCGGCCCAGATGCTGGCCTCCGCCTGAGTGTAATTCCCCTGCGAGATGAACAGCCGCCCGCGTGTCAATGCTTCCAGCAAGCGCAATATATTGAGTTCGCTCTGTATCTCAGTAAGCAATGCGCGATTGCCAATACCGTCTGTTTCCATGCTTTCAAGTTTGGTGGCCAGTGCATCCAGCCCAGAAGATAAATCTTCAAGAGCATTCAGCGCATCGGTCAGCCTGGCTTGTGTGTCGGTGAGCGCGGCAGCTTGTGTAGCCTGAGTGCTTTCTGCGGCAGCGAGCGCGCTTTCGAGTTGGGCAAGCTGCGTTTTTGAATCATCGTGCTGAATTTCAAGTTCGGTCAGCCGTGTGTGCAGGCTTTCGATTTGTTGAGTGAGCGCTTCCAGGGTTTGGCGTTGTTGAGCTTCAAGGTCGTTGAGCCGTTGGGTGTTTTCTTCTACGGGTTGAATATAGCGCATACGCAGCGCGGGAACGCCATACGCCGCGGCATAATAGACTGCGAGTCCCAGTCCAATGGCGAGTATCAGCGTAAAGAGCAGGCGCACAATAAAGCGAATCAAGTTAATCATCCGCTGGCTGAAAGTAGGTGCTGAATGATCTGAAGTCATGCCTTTTCTCCGAGTGATTCTTTATTCTGCCTGTGCATCAACCATGAAATTTGTTCTTCGATCGTAACCAATTGCAAACTCAGGCTAATGCGTTGTTGTTGGGCTTCAATATTGGTAATGCGCAGCAGAATTTTTTCGCCGGGGATGACGTTTTCGTGGCCTAGTATACTGCCTCCGAAGGGAATCTCGCTGCGGTGCAGCAAGCCTTCAACCCCTGCGCCCAATTCAATAAAAAAGCCAAAGCGTTGCTCTGTTGTGACCACACCCTCCACCAGATCGCCAATGCGATAGCGTTTCTTAATATCAATCCAGGGGTTGGGGCGCACGGCCTTGCGGCTCAGACTGATGCGCCGGTGTTTAAAGTCGATTTCCTGTATGCGAACCTGCACTGTTTCGTCGACTTTGACAACCTCGGCCGGGGCAGTGACGCGCCGCCACGCCAATTCAGAAATGTGGATCAGGCCATTAATGCCGTTGCCAATATCGGCAAAGGCGCCAAATTCTACCAGATTGATAATTCTTCCGGTGAGTATCTGCCCAACTTCGAGACCCTGCGCCCATTGGTTGCGGCTGTATTCTTGCGCATCCAGTTTGGCCGTGAAGATCAACCGATTGCGCTTTTTGTCGGCTTCGATAACAGCTACCGGCATAAGTGAACCGACTTTGCGGCTTTTGAGCGTATCGTGATTTCCGGAAGCCAGATTCGGGATTTGGGAATTCGGGATGAACCCTTGAAGCTGACCAAATTTTACAACCAGACCGCCGCGGTTTTGTTCAATGATCTTGAGTTCAAGGATTTCCCCATTTTGGAGATAGCTCTGCGCGGCCACCCAGTCATCATCCTTTTGACTGTAAGTCATTCTGGAAGAAAGATCAATATGATAATCGGATGGCTGGGAGGATGGGTAGGAAGTACGCCGACTGGTGTTTTCGTTGTGGAAGTTGCTCGACATATTAGCACCAATTTGTGAGATCTTGTTCCGAACTCTGACTATAAACGTGTGCCTGCCCCTGTGGTGGATGTGGTGTATTTGTATGGGGATAAAATTGCAGCGGCGTTTGCTTTAGCCCGAAAACAGGGCGATATGAATCTTTCCATGTTCATCTATTTTCGGGATATTTTCAATACGCTGTGCAAACCCTATGAGGGAAAATAAAACCGGATGAGCGCGTTTTTATAGGCTGCTCACCCGGTCTTGAAAAATTATGTATTTGTACTACTCTGTACTGCCCCTAGAAAATCCTGCAACTTCCGCCGCACGCCCGGACGTCGCAGGCGGCGCAGCGCCTGAGCCTCAATTTGGCGCACGCGTTCGCGGGAAACTCCAACCTTGTTGCCTACTTCTTGCAAAGTATGACTCTTTCCATCGGGGATACCGTAACGCAGGCGCAAAATTCGGGCCTCGCGTGCGGGAAGCTCTTCCATAACTTCTTCGAGTTGCTCGCGCAAAATCTGGTGTGTGGTCGTTTCATCGGGCGAGGGCGTTTCCTCATCTTCGATGAAATCGCCGAGAACCGCGTCCCCCTCGATGGTGGTGGGCATTTCCAGTGAGAGTGGACGCCGCGCCACCTGGAACATATAGCGCACCTTATCAGGCGGGATGGCGAGTTCATTAGCCAATTCTTCGATAGTGGGATCGCGCTCGAGGTCTTGTTTGAGTTTATGTTGTGTGCGGAACAGCCTTGAAATCTGATCACCCATGTGAACTGGAATGCGGATGGTGCGTCCCTGGTCGGCGATGGCGCGCGTCACAGCCTGGCGAATCCACCAGGTTGCATACGTACTGAACTTATAGCCGCGTTTGTAATCAAATTTTTTGGCAGCTCGCATTAGGCCGATATTACCTTCTTGAATCAGATCAATGAAGGGAACCCCGCGCCCCATGTGTTTTTTCGCAACACTGATGACCAGACGAGTATTGGCCGTAATCAGATGTTCAACGGCTTCCCACTCGCCGCTAATATAAGTGTATAACTTGACGCGTTCTTCGGGAGTAATATCTCCTTTGGCAAGTTTCCGTCGTGCTTTTCGGCCACGTTCAATTTGCTTGGCGAGTCTTAATTCTTGTTCTCCGGTTAGCAGGGGAACGTGCGCCGCGTCTTTGAAATAAAGCCCCAACAAATCTTTGGTATCGATATTTGCCAGACGGTCTTCCTGATTTACCTTAGGAATACGCTCATCTTTGATGTCGCTATCCAATTCTTCATCGTCAGGTAGTTCCAGATCGTCATTATCAATATATGGAATTTGCGCGTTTAACAGTGATGCGAATACTTCCTCAAGTTGGCTGACATCCTGCTCGACATCGGGGAAATGACGCAAAATTTCGTCATAGGTAACAAAACCCTGTGTGCGGCCTAATTCAATCAGCTTTCCCAGGGCAGAGTATTTGCTGTCGCTGTTATCCAGCGATTCTAAAATCTGATCGTCAATTGTAGTTCTCATAAATTTTAAAATACCAACAAACAGATTTATCGATGTGAAGATTTTTTATGTCGATAGACTATGCGTCCGCGTGTCATATCGTAGGGTGACATTTCAATAGTTACTCTGTCGCCGAGCAGCACACGAATATAATACTTGCGCATTTTACCGGCAAGGTAGGCAAGAATTTCATGCCCGTTATCCAATTCAACCTTAAACTGAGTGCCCGGCAACGCTTCCACGATTGTGCCATCTACTCTGATCTTATCTTCTGCTTTTGCCATAAAAACTTTTTCTCTCCTGATACAATCTTTATCTACATAATAGCACAGGCGCGAGTAATAACAAAATTCAATTTCGCGCGATCTCTATAATTACGTTAGAAAAAGCCGGAAAATAGGGGTGTAAGGTATGCGCCGCACACCCTACACCCCTATTTTTACCGATTTCCTAATGAACTGCGTATTTCCTTGCAGTTCGTTGTCTTCAAGTTGCGTTGTTGTACGCTCTGGGATACAATCCTTACTCTGAATGGTTTCCCGATATGCTATTTTTGTGGCTCTTTGGGAACTACCACGGTGATTCCCGGAGACCCGTTTTAGTATCTTTATTAAAAAAATGAAAACCCGGTTAACGTTTACGAACGTGAACCGAGTGGATTCGGGTAGGCGGGGTGTTTCTAGTAGAATGGTTCGTCAAAAACCTCCATGCCTGAATGAAAATCGCACTCCTGTTGATATTTGTTCGTAAGTGGCTTCTCAACGCACAAAAATCCGTTTCATTATAACATAGATCATCATTGTATTGGTGGAAATTTGCACAAAATAAATATATACAGAAGTATATTGCTTTTGGGGTTATTCTGGTTGGCAGGTTGCAATCGCCCGGCGAGCGAATCGGCCACGGATGCGTTGCCTGAATCAGCGGTGCCAGTTGCCGTAGAGTCGCCTGTTCAGCCCGAGCCGCCGCCAACTCCCACATCCACACCCGCGACGCTTTCTTTGCCAGCAGTCAGCATTGAAGATGGTGATCGGGCGCGCTTCTATGGGGATTGGGAAAGTGCTTTACTGGCTTATTCAAATGCCTATCAGAACAACGCTGCTGCCGAATTGCGTTCAGCGGCCTTATTGGGGATGGCAAGAACCTACTATCATCAGGCAGAATATCAGGCCGCGTTAGATACACTTCAGCTTTTGTTCAATGACTATCCCAATGCCGCCGAAATCCCCGCCGGGCGCATTACCAGCGCGTTAGTCTATGAAGCCATCGAAGAGTATTTTCTGGCGGCAGAAGCCTATCGCGCCTATCTGGATATTCGTCCGGGATTGATTGATTCTTATATCAACGATTGGCGCGGCGATGCATTGGTTGCCGCGGGCGATTTGGTTGGGGCAATTAGCGCCTATCAGGCTGCGTTGTCTGCGCCGCGTCTTGGTGATACCCTGCCTATTGAGCAGAAAATTGCAAATGTTTACTACTTCCAGGGTGATTATAATACGGCCGTTGTCGCTTATCAGGATATTTACAATCGCACCAATAACGATTTCACAAAAGCCACGCTCGATTTTCTGATGGGGCAGGCACATACTGCGTTGGGTCAAACGGATCAGGCGAATGCAGCGTATCTCGATGCGGTTGAAAACTACCCACTCTCATACGATACGTATCAGGCGCTGATCTTATTGGTGGATGCGGGCTACCCGGTTAGCGAGTTTGACCGCGGCCTGGTGGATTATTTCGCCGGGCAATACACTCTTTCTATCGCGGCTTTTGATCGTTATCTTCAAAGCACCGCCGAAAATGCCGCCACGGCGCATTATTACCGCGGCATGGCTTACCGCGCGTTGGGCGATTCGCAAACTGCGATTGCCATTTGGGATGAAATCATTCAACAGTATCCTGAAGCCGATCGTTGGGATGATGCCTGGGAAGAGAAAGCCTACACCCAGTGGGGGTATCTCGAAGATTTTGACGCGGCTCTGGAAACATTATTGGGATTTGTGGATGAAGCCCCCTGGCACGCGCGCGCCGCTGAGTTTTTATTTGATGCTGGGCGCGTGGCTGAACGGGGCCGCGACCTGGGGTTGGCTGCCCGCATCTGGCAGCGGATTCCCCCCGAATATCCCTCCAGCGAATACGTGCCTCGGGCAGTTTTCATCACCGGGATTACCTATTACCGTATGGAAGATTATGCCTCGGCGCTGACAAGTTTTGAGCAATTCCTGGGCACCTCTGCCGATTTGGGCGATCGCTCTGCGGCTCATTTCTGGATGGGGAAAGCCTACCAGGCTGCCGGAAATGCGGGCGTTGCCGAGGCCGCATTCACACGGGCAGCCAATACCGACCCCACCGGCTATTATAGTGAGCGCGCCCGTGATTTTCTGATTGGGCGCGCGCCTTTCGCCCCCCCCTTGGTTTATGATATTGGCTACGATCTGGCTGGCGAGCGCACCGAGGCCGAAGCCTGGATGCGTGAAATTTTTGCCATCCCCGCCGAGTTGGATATTTCTGACCCCTCGCCCTTGATGGCCGATGTCCGCATGATCCGCGGTACCGAGCTATGGTATTTGGGACTTTATGATACCGCCCGCCTGGAATTTGAGTCCTTATGGCAGGGTGTGCGCTCTAACCCGATGGATAATTACCGCTTGGTCAACTATCTATTGGATTTGGGATTCTATCGCACGGCCATATTCGCGGCTCGTGATATTCTTGACCTCAACCAAATGAATGATGCGGCCACAATGAATGCCCCGATCTTTTTTAATCATGTGCGTTTTGGCAGTTATTACCGCGAATTGCTTATTCCTGCGGCACAACAGAATAATTTGCACCCCCTGTTTTTATTTAGCGTAGTACGACAAGAAAGCCTATTTGCGGGTTGGGTACAATCTTCTGCTGGCGCGCGCGGTCTGATGCAAATAATCTCCAGCACCGGAGCTTCGATTGCCGCACAAATGGGCTGGCCCCCCGATTATACTGATGAAGACCTCTACCGCCCGCTGGTGAGTATTACCTTTGGGGCCGATTACCTTAATACCCAGCATGAATATTTTGATGATCTATACGTTGCTTTGGCGGCTTATAATGGGGGGCCGGGCAATGCGGCAATCTGGCAATCGCTGGCTGGGGATGATCCGGATTTATTTGTGGAAGTGATACGTTTTGAAGAAACGCGGCGTTATATTAAAGGGGTTTACGAAATCTTCTCGATTTATCGTCGTCTTTATGATCGTACCCCGTAAAAAACAGAACGGGAGCTGTAGGCTCCCGTTCTGTTTTTTACGCTATGGGCGTTCACCCAGCGTCAGTTCGATTTGTGCTTCCTCCCCATCGCGCAAAACCGTCAAAATAATAGCATCTCCGGGGCTTTTGTGCATCGAGAGATAAGTGATTAGATCATTGAAATTGCGCACTTCGGTGTCATCAATGGCAATGATGAGATCGCCACCCAGCGGGAGACCATTATTATCGGCTCTGGCAGCGCCGCGCAGCCCGGCAGCTTCCGCGGGGCTATCGCTGGATACATCGAGAATATACACGCCGGTAGATTGTGGCAGCCCTAATTCTTCTTGCTGGATGAGCGTCAGTTCGCCGCCGGGCAGGCTGCCGATACCGATATACGGATAATTATAATAGCCATCCGCGATGAGATGAGGCACCACGCGCTTGACAATATTGATCGGAATTGTAAAGCCAATTCCGGAGTTTACGGGCTGGCCGCTGCTGTCAAATGTTGAGCTTTGGATCGCCACATTGACGCCAATAATCTCCCCATCCAGGTTGAGCAACGGGCCGCCAGAGTTGCCAGGGTTGATGGCGGCGTCGGTTTGGATGATGCCGCCCGCGGTGAAGTAGGCTCCCCCTGGGGCTTCATGCAGGGATTGCATGGTGCGCCCCAGCGACGAGATGATGCCGACCGTCATGGTGCCATACAACCCATGGGGGTTGCCAATTGCCACAACCGTTTGACCCACCCTGAGCTGGTCTGAATCGCCCAGGGAGATCGGGGCCAGTTCTTCGGCGGGAACATCCACTTTGAGTACAGCAATATCCGAATCCGGGTCCGTTCCCAAGATTTCTGCGCGGGTTTTATATCCGGATGGGAAATCCACTTCTAGCTCTGAGGCCCCGTGGACGACATGATAATTGGTGACGATATGGCCTTCTTCATCGATAATGAAGCCAGAACCCAGCGATGAACTGCCCATGCTGTCAGAACTCAATACGTGAATTGCCACAACACCAGGATTGACTTGCTGATAGAGTGAAGTCAGCAGTTCTTCTTGTGTGCGCAAATCCAGCGTAGGGGGTGGTGACGTTGCTTCGATTGTTGGCGCAGGCATTTCATCTGTACTCACCGGGGTTGTTTCAGTTGTTACCTGACCGGATACCGCACAGGCTGCCGAGACGATCAAAAGCATGGCGGCAATGGCGATCAATATGTGGGTTGTTTTTTTCATAGCTGCACTTCCTGTTGGGTTTCTGAAAATGCTGTGGGAACCTCACGGCATTTCCTCGCACTGCGTAGATCCATATCATTGATTCTATGTGCTGCATGCCGCTTACGTCAAGCTCAGACAGGCAGCACTTAGTAAACTCTAATCGTTGAAAAATATGCCGGTTTTGGGTTTCTCGCGTGCAGTAGCGGAAGCCTGATTATTAAAAATTTGGGTGTCTGAATATGTAGTGCTAAAGTGCTAAAACAAGACTCCCCGATTCTTTATGAACCATGCTATTATAGTGGCGTATGACTACTGTGGCTGAACGTATTCTGATTGTTGAGAGTGATCCTGAAGTTAGCGATTTAATTGCCCGGCAGGCGCTGGGGCCATTGGGTTTCCGCGTTAAAGTAGTTGTTGGGGCACCACAGGCCATTCAGGAAGCCGCCCGTTTTTCGCCAGATGTTATTCTTGTCAACATCAGTTTGCCAGGGTTGAGCGGTAAAGATTTATTGGTGGCCCTATCCTCCCAGGGGGTTTCTGTGCCGGTGATTGTGTTGGCCGAAGATGGGCAGGAAGCAGATGTTATCCAGGCATTCCGGCTGGGCGCTACAGATTATTTGCAGTGGCCGTTGCGTGAAGCCGAAGTGGTTTCAGCCGTGGAGCGTGCGTTGCAACAAGTGAGGGCGCGGCGCGAGCGCGAGCGCCTGGCCGAGAAGCTGGAACGCACAAATCGTGAACTCCAGCGCCGGGTGCGCGATCTCACTACGATTTTCAGCGTCGGAAAATCGGTGACTTCAATTGCAGACCAGCGAGCATTATTTGAGCGTATTGTCGAAGGAGCGATTTTTGTTACCGAAGCCGATCGCGGCTGGTTGCATTTACGGAAGGGAAATAGCAAGAAATTTGTCTTGCGAGCGTTTCGTAATTTGCCCGAATCCAAAGGGGTTCAGATCGGCCAACCCTGGGATGACGGCATCAGTTCATTAGTGGCGCTTTCAGGGGAATCGCTTTCTATTCATGGCCCCGCTTTAGAGAAATTTAAGGTCGCACGTTTAGGGAAATCAGCCCTGGTTGTGCCGGTTAAGGCACAGGAAGAAGTTGTTGGATTGCTGGTGGCGATACGCCAAAAAGCATTGCCGTTCGATGCGGGTAATCAAGCCATGCTGGAAGCTCTGGCAGATTATGCATCAATTTCGTTGGTCAACGCGCGATTATTCCAGGCCGTAGAACAGCGCGCCCGTTCCTTGCAAGCTGTCTTGGAGGCTTCACAGTCGGGAGCAGATTCGTTTAGCAGTGATGGAAAGACATTATTTCAATCCATTGAAGAAATCGAATCAAATTTGGCAATTCTTATGGCAACGGATGCGAATCTGATTGCTCAACAGCGAAAAGCTGTTCAGAATATTCGCATGAATCTGGAAAGCCTTAAAAACGCGTTTATTCATTCCACACAAGCTCGGGATGACGAATAACAGAAGCACCTTGTATGGATACTACAATTCTTCTCATTGTCGCGAATAGTCAAACAGGAGAATTGCTGGATCGAGGGGTATTAGCTCCGGCAGGTTTTCGGGTAACTCAGGTTGGCGATGCCGCGGCAGCCGCGGTGATGATGCGTTCATCATCCATAGATGTTGCCATTTTGGAAAGCGCGGTTGGGGGCGTTCAACTCGCTATCGATCTGGCTGAAACATACCCTGCGTTGCCCCTCATATTAATTGCCTCAACCGAAGAACAGGCCCACATGCTGGATGCGTTGCGTGCCGGAGTATTCGATTTTCTCACGCCGCCGCTGAAACCCGATGCCATTCTGGCTGCTGTGCAGCGTGCCCTGAAAAAGCGCCAGCGCATCATCACCTGGGCAAAAGAAAGCAACCGGCGTAATACCGATATTTTGCGCCAACGAGTTAGTTTGCTGGAAACACTGGGCAAGGTTGGACGTTCGGTAACCGCGCTATTAGACCTCGACGAAGTTCTAAAGGTGGTTGTGGATGCTGCTGTTGAGCTTACTGGCGCGGAAGAAAGCAGTTTGCTTATGCTGGATGAAACCACGGGCGAACTCTATATGCGTGCGGCACGCAATGTGCATGATGATTTGGTAAACACTTTTCGCGTACCGGTTAGCGATACGTTGGCCGGAGAAGTCATGCGTACGGGGAAACCGATCTTGCTGGATCAAGAATCGCCCCAAAAAATAAAAACATCCTATCTTGTAAAAACGCTGATCTACGCACCTTTAGAAGTACAAGAACGCATAATTGGCGTTTTGGGGGTAGCAAATCGTGAGCAGCAAAAATCGTTCCATCAACGGCACGTTGCACTGGTTTCAGCCCTGGCTGACTATGCTTCCATCGCAATTGAGAATGCGCGCCTTTTTGAGAATACCGAAATTGAGCGTAAAAAACTTGAATCGATATTAACGCGCATTGAAGATGGTGTGATTGTTATCGATGCCAATGAGCAAGTCATTTTGGCAAACCCAATGGCACGCGCCATGTTCAAACACTCGAAACCGGCAGCCTTGCCCTGCGCGTTGGAAGAGTGCTTCACTCACGACCAACTCCTGGCCCTCATTCGAGATGGTCATGATACCTTTCCGTACCGGGTTGAATTGGAACTCGATGATGAGCGCGTGGTCAATGCACAATTGAATCTTATCCCTGAGATTGGCATGACCATTACGCTACACGATATAACCTACTTCAAAGAACTGGATCGTATCAAGAGCGATTTTGTCAGCACAGTTTCGCACGACTTGCGCTCGCCGCTCACAGCCATTCTGGGCTATGTTGAGTTGTTAGAACGCGTTGGCCCGATCAATGAACGGCAGCGCAACTTCATTCAGCGCGTGCAAACCAGTGTGCGCAATATTACAGAACTCATCAACGATTTGCTCGATTTGGGTCGTATTGAAGCAGGTTTCAATGAGCGTAAAGTTTCGCTTTCGATCAAGAATCTCCTACAGTATTCGGTTGAGAACCTGCGCAGCCCGCTCGAGGAGAAAAACCTGACCTTGCGCCAGGAAGTTGCCTCACATTTACCCAATATTTTTGGCGATTCTGTGCGCTTGCGCCAGGTCATTGATAATCTGTTGGGAAATGCAATCCGCTACTCGTCCGAAGATGGTGAGATTATTGTGGTAGCCAAAGAAGAAAATGACCAAATCATTTTCCGTGTAGAAGATAGCGGTTGCGGCATTCCAGCGGCAGACCGTCCGCATATTTTTGAGAAATTCTATCGCGCCAGCAATGTTGTAGAAAATGTATCTGGCAGCGGCCTGGGATTAGCAATCGTGAAATCCATCGTTGAGAATCATCAGGGCCGCGTTTGGGTGGATTCAGTTGAAGGGGAAGGTTCTGCCTTTACGGTGGTGCTGCCGATCGAGAAAGGAACAAACTAGCCTGGGGTGGGTAGCCGCTTAAAGAGTAAGTCTCCATTGGATGGTGAGGGACCCAATGGAGACTTCGCCAAAGGAGGAAACAGCGATGAATGAAAGAAGTATCCCTCATTCTATGTGAATCGTATCAAAAAAAAGATCGATTTCCGATGGTCAAAGATCACGGCGGATATGTGATAAAACTCCCAATTGTAAGACAACTACACAAATTGAATACTCCCCGGCGGGTAGAAGGTCACTTGATGTTCCATAAATTTACCCTCACGATAAATGAATTTAGCCGAGAAAAATTCCGCCTGGTCGAGCCAGGGCAGAAAGATATAATCCCCATCCCATAGGTTAAGTTCTGTGAGTTGCTGATCCGGCACCCAGGCGAGATTCCCCTCGGGGGAATCGATCAACTCCCCTTCCAGTTCCGTCGCCATAAACACAAAGGCATACCAATCTTCATCGTGGGCAAACAGCGGAAACGTCAGCAAGCCTTTTAATTCCAACTTCTTCGCGATCAGCCCCGATTCTTCAAATATCTCGCGGCGGGCGCACTCTTCGGGGGTTTCACCCGGTTCAAATTTTCCCCCCAGACCGTTCCACTTGCCTTCATGAATATCGTTTTCTTTTTTTGTGCGATGGAGCATGAGGGTCTGCCCATCTTGGCGCACATAACACAGTGTGGCGAGTTTCATGCAAAGCCCTTTCTGATGGTTTATTGAAAAAGGAGCGAGGGTAGCATAGCCACCTCGCTCCTTTTTAAGTTCTTTCTGCGGAGAGGGAGGGATTCGAACCCTCGGTAGCCTTGCGGCTACAGCGGTTTTCGAGACCGCCCCAATCGTCCACTCTGGCACCTCTCCAACATAGCGGGCAAAATTATACCATTACACTTCGAAAAATGTATGCGGCTCCGGGAAATAAACTTCGGAAAGCCCGCTTTCTTTGAGCTTTTCCATCAGGGGTTGCGCGCCGCGCGCCTCCCCATGTACAAGGAAAACTTTTTTCACCTGATCTTTCACCGCTGTGGCGTACTCAATCAGCATGGATTGTCCGGCGTGCGCCGAGAGACCGCCGATGGTTTCGATCCTGGCTCGGCGGTGGTATACCTCCCCGAAGATTTTCACTTGCTCCTGGCGTTCAGCCAGTCGCCGCCCGAGGGTGTGCGGTGCTTGCCAGGAAACAATCAGAATAGTGTTGAGCGGGTTTTCGATGTTATTGCGCAGGTGGTGCAAGATGCGGCCAGTTTCGGCCATGCCCGAGGCCGAGATGATGATTGCCGGGCCTTCGATCAAGTTGATGGCTTTCGATTCTTCGACAGAGCGCGTATACGTGAGCATTTCAAAGCCAAGCGCGGCATTGTGCTTGTCATTGCGCATAAATTCGCGGGTTTCTTCATCAAAAACTTCGGGGTGAGCGCGGAATATATCCGAAGCATTGACTGCCAGGGGGCTATCCACAAATACTGGCACGCGCGGCGTGTCGCCGCTATCTACCATTTGGTGGAGATAATACACCAGTTCTTGTGTGCGTCCGACAGCAAAGGCAGGGATGATGACTTTGCCCCCGCGGGCTGTAGTTTCAGTAACCACTTTTCGAAATTCATCAAATGCCAGTTGGGGGTCGCGGTGGGCTTTGTCGCCGTAGGTGCATTCCATCAGCAAGTAGTCGGCATTGCTGGGTAGCACAGGGTCGCGCAGTAGCGGCATATCCCGGCGTCCAATATCCCCTGAGAACCATAAACGATATGAACGACTGCCTTCCTGGATGTCGAGCGCCACCGCAGCCGAGCCTAGAATATGCCCGGCGTCGACAAAATGCGCCGTCACGCCAGGGATGACTTCAAATTGCTCGTCATAAGGAACCCCAACAGTATATTGGGCAACATGCGCGGCGTCTACCTGAGTGTACAACGGCTCAATGGGGGGCTGTCCGCGCCGGGCGCGTTTTTTATTTAGATAGGCTGCATCCGATTCGTGAATGTGGCCTGAATCCATCAGCATCAAGTTGACCAGATGCGCGGTGGCTTTGGTGGCGTAAATGGGGCCTTCGTAGCCATCTTTGACGATATGTGGCAGGTTACCGCTGTGATCGATATGGGCGTGTGAAAGAATGACGGCATCTAAATCTTTGGGATCAAAATGGAAATGCCGGTTGCGTTCGTAGGTTTCACTGCGGCGCCCCTGGAACAGACCACATTCCAGCAGTAATTTACGACCATTGATTTCAAGTAAATGTTGCGATCCGGTTACGGTTTGGGCTGCCCCGTGGAAATGAATATTCATTGCACACCTCCGTTTTGACAACGTCAAATGACCAGGATTTTCTACATGCAGGAAATATAAAAAAACTCTTCTAGAGTTGTATCGCGGCCAGAAGATTGAAAATTTCTTCACCAAATTCCTGCCGCCGCCAGGGAATTGAATTCAAAATCATATCAAACGCTGCTTTCGATGTGGGGTTCTTCTCTGCCAGATCATAAAGAATATCTTTTGGCAAAATTACATCGGAATTTACCCCCCACTGTTTTGCTTTGCGGATGCGCCAGCGGCGCAAGCGGTCCACGCGTTCGAGATAGTCATTGCTGGGGCGTGGTTTATGGGGAGGGGTAATCGGATCAGCTTTCAAACCTCGCAGCACCGAGGCAATGATCCCTTCTCCCAGCCAGCTTATTTGCCGGTCTGAAATATTGTTGATATGTGTTAACTGACCTCGTGATCTGGGGGCTGCCTCGGCAATAGACAAGAGCGCTTTATCACTAATCACCTTAAATAATGGGCGATTGAGAGCGCGGGCTTTTTTGTCGCGATAGCGGCACAATTCATTCAATACAGCGGCTTTCTTGGAATCAAGATCATGCGCGCCGCGGATGCGCCAGACATCGGGTTTACCATTGCGATGATTGAGCGAGTCTGTTTTGCTGTAGCGTAGAAAATCTTCTTGGGCTAGTTCCCAGCGGCCGCGGGCCTGTAAATCGCCAGTCAATTTCTGGCGTAGTTGCAGCAAGAAGTGAGTATCAACCTGGGCATAACGCAGCATCTCTGATGTCAGTGGACGCTGACCCCAGTTGGCGCGCTGATATTTTTTATCCACATGGATGCCAAATTGTTTCTTTAGAATTGAACCTAATCCGACATGCTCCCACCCCAAAATCCGGGCCGCCAACATGGTATCGAATAGATTGTGGATGCTAAAATCATAATCCTGATGCAAAATAATCAAATCATATTCAGCGGCATGGAATATTTTCTCTATTTCTGGATTTGCGAATATGGCCCCCAAAGGCGAAAGATCGTCCAGTGCAAGGGTGTCTACGAGATAGTCATTTTCCGATGTTGAAAATTGGATCAGGCATACCTGTTCGCGATAGGCGTATAGGCCATTGGCTTCTGTATCTACTGCGATTGCTGTTTCTTGCGATAATTCATCAACCAGGCGAGATAAAGCGTGTTGCCGAGTAATAAAAATAGGCTGGGGTAAATCGTCAATATGCATGAGGGTATTATAGCAGGGCTTATGAAGTTCGTCGAAAAGTGAGTTGTATTGAGTAGGACGAAATAGCCTATTCGAGGTAAATTTTCTCGAAAACTACAGCATCTTCCCCGCTGCGATAATAACTGGGCCAAAGCCCTACAGTTTGATAGCCATATTTTTTATATAATTGGATAGCCGCTGTGTTTCCGGTTCGCACAGTCAGACGGATGCGCTTTGCTTCTAAAGCGGTTTCGCATGTATCCAGCAATGCGCTTCCTATGCCCTGACGGCGATATTCGGGTAATACTGCAAAAGTAGCGATCCAGCCCAGGCCAGCTTCCCGGCCCTGCTCACCAGCCACAAACCCGATCATTTTTTCGCCGAGAACGGCCTTATAGCGCACAATATTGCCAAACGATAAAACCCCTACCAAATCAATCAGCGGCCAGGCATCTTGCTGGAAACAAATTGTCTCCAGATTGCGCAGTTCGTTTAAATCGCGCCAGGTAGCCGAAAGAATTTGAATCTGGCTACCTGGCAGGGTGTTTACTTCAGTTTGCATAAAAAGCGCAAAAAATAGGCGTGTCGGAGCAAAAAACTGCTCTCTATTTTGCGGTAAGAATTCTTATTTTTGCCCTTTGACGAAATCACTTAGCAAGCTGGTGAATTCCATCGGGAAGATATATTTGGTCGCTGCGGAGCCACCCAGGTCTTTGAGCATCTCAAAGTATTGCAGCGTCATGGTTTTTTGGTCAATATTCTGGGCTGACGAGAAAATCATATTCAGCGCGGATGCGTAGCCTTCGGCGTGCAGCAGTTGGGCTTCTTTGGCGCCCTCGGCTTCCAAAATAGCCGATTGTTTTTGACCCTCAGCTTTGAGAATCTCGGCTTGCTTTTGCCCTTCGGCCACATTGATCGCCGCGTCACGTTCACCAGACGATTCCGTTACCAATGCACGGCGCACGCGTTCTGCCGTCATCTGGCGGTTCATCGCATCCTGAATCTCGCGCGGTGGGATAATCTCGCGGATTTCCACATTGGTCACTTTTACGCCCCAACGTTCCGTAACTTCATCGAGACGCGTACGCAGCATATTATTGATGTGTTCGCGTTCTACCAGCACTTCATCCAATTGGATGCCGCCGATGACGGCGCGCAGGGTGGTGGTTGCCATGCCCTGGGCTGCTGATTCAAAGTTGCCAACCTGCAGCACACTTTCCACCGCATCCAGAATGCGATAGTACCAGATGAAGTCAATCGAGATGCCGGCGTTATCGGCGGTGATAGCGGTTTGGTGTGGAATTTCGCGCACCTGCTCGCGCAGATCGGCGCGCACCCCGCGGTCAATCATCGGGATCAGGAAGATAATCCCCGGCCCCTTGGCGCCCACACAACGTCCCAGGCGGAAGACCACCAGGCGTTGATATTCTGGAATGATCTTGATGGCGCTGGCGATAAACACTAACGCTAGAACGACCACGCCGCCAATCAAGCAGGTCAGGAAACCGCCTGCGGCGACCAGGTCTTGTTGGGCTAAAATTGAATTGAGCATTTTTTTTTACCTCCGATAGGTTAATTACTTCACTTCTTCGACTTCCAATACAAAACCATCCCGACGCAGTACGAGCACTGCCGCACCGGCAGGAATCGGCTCATTACTCCTTGCTGACCATAACTCACGATTGACTTGCACCGACCCTTGATGGTGAATCGCGCTTTTCGCTTCGCCAATCTTGTCAATCAGGGGCGTCAAATCGTGCGCCGCGGGCACGGCTCTGGCTGCCAGGGTTTTTGTGATCGCAATCCAGAAAAATCCGCCCAAGAGTAGCGAAACCACAATCGCCAGCACCGGATTGACAGCGGGTTGCCACCAAATATCGCTACGAAAAAGGAATACCGAGCCGATCACAAAAGTAAGAATGGCGCTGCCTAAATACGACCAGTGGCTACCCTTACGCAAGGCCAACACAAACAGTACCAGGCACAGCAATAAAATCGCCAGCGCCCAGTAATTGATCGGCAATGTATAGACACCCCAACCGGCCAGGAGCAGCATGATAATCCCTGCTGCCTCCAGCACGCCCGTACCCGGGGTGATCACCGCCAACAAAGTCAGTGAAAAGCCACCCACTAATAGCAAATAAGCAATATTCGTATTCAATAAAAAATCAATCATCGGCCACCTTCGCTTTCTGTATGGCAAGGTACAAATGGATACCACAATTTATTATACAATACATTGGGTCTTTAGAATCGCCGTGGTATGATTTTGCCATGCAGAGTTCATTTGCTTTGTTGTTTGCTGCGGGAGCGGCCATTGGCTTGTTGTGGAGTCTCATTCAGGCCGAACCCAAACAGCGCCCCAAGCATCTCAACGCCGGGATGTGGGTAGTACTCGGTGCTGTGTTGGGGGGGCGTAGTCTGCATGTCATCATCGATTGGTCGTACTATCAGGCGCACTTTATCGAAATTCCCCAAACCTGGCTGGGTGGATTTTCGGTCAGCGGAGCGCTGGCTGGGCTTGGTTTTTCGCTTTTACTGATTGCGTTGCTGGGCGATATCAATCCCGATGCGCTGCTGCCCATTTTAACCACCCTCAGCGTCAGTCTGTGGTTGGGATGCTGGAGCAGCGCCTATCTCTATGGGGCGCAGACCGCCGCAGTGTGGAGTTTGCCGTTGCGAGATGAATGGGGTGAGATCGCCCTTCGCTGGCCGTTGCAGCCCGCCGGGGCTTTGTTGACGATAATGACAGCCTGGGGGGTGGATGCGGCGCGCACCCGGGGCTGGATTCAGACTCCGAGGTTGGCTGCCAGCCTCGAGCTGGCCTGCTTTGCCATCCTCCTCGGCACCGCGGACTCGCTCCGGGCTGATCCCGTTCCCCTGTGGAGAAATATCAGCCCTGATGGTTGGATCGCTTTCTCACTGGCAATCCTCGCCATCCTCAGTGCGCTGCTGATTTTTATTCAGTTTTCAACGCAAAGTCGCAAAGGCACAAAGGAGCAATGAATAAAATCTCCCCCTTTGCGTCTCTGCATCTTTGCGACCTTGCGTTAAGGATTTCGTTATGAAACAAACCATCGCTCTCGCCCAAATTGACACCCGCCTCGGCGACGTGCAGGCCAACCTTGAAAAACATCTAGCCTACGCCGAACGCGCCCGTGCTGCCGGAGCCAGCCTGCTGGTTTTTCCCGAACTCTCGCTGACCGGTTACGCCCTGCAAGATATTGCCTCCACCGTCTCGCACCGCCCTATCCCCGAAGACGAGATTTTTGCCCCCTTGCTGGAGGCCAGCCGCGACCTCGATATGGTTGTCGGCTTTGTGGATGAAGACCAACGCCACCGCTTTTATATCGCCGGGGCCTACCTTTCGGGTGGCAACGTGCTGCATGTGCATCACAAAGTGTATCTGCCTACCTATGGCTTGTTCGACGAGGGGCGTTTCTTTGCCTGGGGCGATTCGATTGAAGCCTTTGAGACCCCGTTGGGTGGCGCGGGCATCGCCATTTGTGAAGATTTCTGGCACGCCTCGCCGCCCTACCTGCTCTGGCTGGATGGCGCTGACATCCTGATTTTCACCTCCGCCTCGCCGGGGCGCGGTCTGAGCGACGAACCCAAGCTCGAATCGGCGCGCTGGGTAGAACACATCAACGAGGCCTATGCCAGCCTGTTCACCAGTTTCACAGTACACGCCAACCGCGTGGGCTATGAAGACGGCCTCAATTTTTGGGGCGGCTCGACGGTTTTTGACCCCAACGGAAATCTGCTGGTGCGCGGCCCCTATCACGAAGAAGCCCTGGTGATCGCCGAAATTGACCTCAACCAACTGCATCGCACGCGCGCCCGCCTGCCGATTTTGCGCGACGAGCGCACTGGCCTGGTGCAGCGTGAGTTGACGCGCATTATCAGCCAAAAATGTTGATGTTTTGCGAAGGAAAAGACTCTCATCACAAAGACGCAAGGGCTCAAAGGTTTATTTCTCTTTGTGACTTCGTGCCTTTGTGGTTAAGCTTTCCGGGCCTGGTTTGCCCGGATGCTACAAATGGAGAAACGCCATGAGCGCAAATTTGCTAATTAACACCGATTTAGCGAAAACCATCCTGACAGGCTTTATTCACAGCGAAATTACGCGCAGCGGATTCAGCCGGGCGGTGATCGGTCTCTCCGGGGGGATTGATTCAGCCCTGAGCTGTGTGCTGGCCGCCGAAGCCCTCGGCCCGGAGAATGTCCTGGCGGTGAGGATGCCCTACAAATCTTCCTCGCTGGATTCGCTCGAAGACGCCCAGCGCGTCATCGAAAAAATGGGTGTACAATCGCTGACCGTGCCGATTACCGAGATGGTCGAGCCGCTTTTTGAGCGTTTCCCGGATGCCAATGCCATGCGCCGCGGCAATATCATGGCGCGTGCCCGCATGATCGTACTCTACGACCAGTCGGAGGCCTTCGGCGGGCTGGTGGTCGGCACGGGTAATAAAACCGAAATTCTGCTGGGGTACAGTACCCTCTATGGTGATTCGGCCTGTGCCCTCAACCCGATTGGCGATCTGTACAAAACGCAGGTACGCCAGCTCTCGGTTGCGTTGGGCGTCCCTGATTCCATCATCAACAAACCCCCCTCCGCCGACCTGTGGGCTGGTCAAACTGATGAGGACGAACTCGGTTTCACCTACGAAGAAGTGGACAAGCTGCTTCACCTGATCGTGGATGAACGCTACAGCCCCTCCGAATGTGTGGAAGCCGGTTTTCCGCAGGAATTTGTCCACAAGGTGATTGAGCGCATCCGGCGCAATCAGTTTAAACGTCTCCTGCCGCCGATTGCCAAACTCAGCAATCGCACCATTGGCTACGATTTCCTCTATCTGCGTGATTGGGGAACGTAAAAACGAAACGCAAGAACGCAAAGAGACAAAGGCGCAAATCCTGCATGAAATTACAAATCCCGCCCGCTCTCCGTCATCGCAAATTCGCCGCCTATTGGGCAGGTCTGCTCTTCGCCTGGATCGGCAACCAGATGCTCATCTGGACGATTCCCTGGCAAATTCGCGATTACACCGACAACCCCCTGGCGCTCGGTGTAATTGGCCTGATTCGCCTCGCACCGACGATTTTATTCTCACTGTTCGCCGGAATTGCCTCTGATCGCTTCAATCGTCGCAAAGTGCTTTTGGTTACGCAGAGCGTAATGGGCGCAACCGCCCTGATGTTGGCGTTGCTCACATTGAGCGGCAGGCTGCAACTGTGGCATATTTATGTGTTGTTAGTGATTCACGCCACAACCTTCATTTTCGATCTTCCGGCGCGCTATTCCCTGACTCCTAATCTGGTGCCTGCCGATGTGCTGCCCAACGCCCTCAGCGTGGAAATTATTGGTATTCAAATTGGGGGTATTTTCGGCCCAATTTTTAGCGGTTTGCTGATCCAGGGCTTTGGTGAACAAGCCGCCTACCTCACTTCGGCGGTGTTCTTCGGCGTTTTCGCAGTTATGTTGTTGCGCATGGGCGATGTATCGCAACAGCGACTGGTATCTCAGCGCAAAGGCATCGATTGGGCTGCGATCCGCGAGGGTGTGCGTTTTACCTTCCAGCAACCGTTGATTTTAGCGGGCATGATTCTCGACTTTCTGGCAACATTGTTGACACGCGCCGATTCGCTGATGCCTTACTTCGCCCGCGATATACTCGGCGTAGATGGTGCCGCCTACGGACTGCTTTCTGCCGCCTCGATGATTGGCGCGGTTACCGCCGGATTGCTGATTTCGCAAATCGCCGTGCTGCACAAGCAGGGCAAGTTGTTGCTGACTTCTATCACCATGATTGGCGCGGGGGCGGTGGTCTTTGGTTTCTCGCGCAATTTCTATCTCTCCGTGGCCGCTTTGATGCTGGTCGGGGCGGCTGATTCGGTCAGTTCGATCATCCGCAGCGCCATTCGCCAACTCCATACTCCCGACCGACTGCGCGGGCGCATGACCAGCGTCAACCAAATTTTCTTCATGGGCGGACCATATCTCGGGGATGTGAAATCGGGCTTTTTGGGGGGCGTGATCGGTGTGCCTTTGGCGGTCGCGCTGGGCGGTTTTGCTTGCATCCTTTCGGCGGGCTGGGCGGCGCGGCAGTGGCCGCAGATGCGTCAGTATGATGGGGGAGTCGGGAATTAATCACAATATATCTCACCACAGAGACACGATGGGCACGAAATTTTCTTAAATCTGTATGGGTCAATAGTAGCTTGAATAGCGAAACCATCGTTGTCATTCCGAGCGCAGCGAGGAATCCCTTTGAAACGGGTTGATTCATCACTTGCATAGGCACTTTTCAACATTCCGGCTAAGGGATTCTTCACTCCGCTGCGCTCCGTTCAGAATGACGCGTGCTCAAGCTTTTTCAGATTTTTAGCGCCACGCCAGAAAGCGGCGGCAGCATCCTTGTTTCAATCTGAATATTGCCTACCGTCAAGAGAACTTTTTCGCAATTCTTCAACAAGGGGAATTTGGCGGCTTTGCGTCCCCAATTGATGGCTACCACCACACGTTCATCCCCCAGAATGCGCTCGTAGGCCAGTACATCTTTGCCGATTTCTTCGCCCCACAAGCGTAGGCTGCCTTGTTGCAAAATTTTATTATCACGGCGCAGACGCAGCAAATTGCGGTAGGTTTCCAGCAATGCATCGGGGTTTCCCTGTTGCGCGCTCACATTGGTGGTTTCATAGTTCTCATGCACGGGCAGCCAGGGTTGCGCGCTCTCGGGGGTGAATCCGGCATTGGGCGAAGAATCCCATTGCATGGGGGTGCGGCAGCCATCACGGTTGACGTATAACCCCAGGGCGTCGGCCAGCCAAGAGGGTACCCAGGCATATTGATGCGCCAGCGGGTCTTTGGCCTGCTTCGCAGGAATCGCCACCTCTTGCATGCCAATCTCTTCGCCGTAGTACACCACCGGGACGCCGCGCGCGGTGAACTGGATCAGCGCCAAAAGTTGTGCTATCCGCGGGTCGGCTCCCACCTTCGAGCGAATCCGTTTTTGGTCGTGATTTCCATACACATACACCGGCGTATAGGGTTCGGGATATTCGCGCTCGTGATGCGCGATCACCTCCCGAAAAAACTGCGCCCGCGGCTTCGTTTTCAATAACTGCCATAAGAAAACCAGATTTAGCCCATCAACCTGCGCGCCGAGATATTTTTTGAGTGCATTATCTTCGCCAAAAACTTCGCCGATCAACATGCGCTCGTCGGGGTAGCCCGCGGCCATGTTGCGCAGATCGCGCGCCAGGGCGAAGGTCTCTGGCTGGTGCTGGTGATGCAGCCAGCGTTGAAAAAATCCGGCCTGGTCGCGGTGGGGAATGTAATGCAGCGAAAAGGGATTGTCCCGAAATTGGGCATCCTTGTAGACGGTATGGAAAATATCCAGCCGAAAGCCGTCCACGCCCTTGTCGAGCCAGTGGCGCGCAATTTCGAGCATGGTTTGGCGCACGGCGGGATTGCGGTAGTTGAGATCGGGCTGGAAAGGCAAAAAGCTGGCGTAGTACCATTCTTGAGTGGCCTGGTCATAATGCCAGCCAGAGCCGCCGACCATAGCCTGCCAGTTATTGGGGGGACGCTGGCCGCGCCCGCGTTGCCAGATATACCAATCTCGGTGTGGATTTTCGCAACTTTGGCGTGATTGCTGAAACCAGGGGTGCTGCGCCGAGGTGTGGTTCATTACCAAGTCGAAAATCACACGCATCCCGCGGGCGTGGATTTCGGCGATCAATTCTTCGGCATCTTCCAGCGTGCCATATTCCGGGGCGATACCGCGGTAATCGCGGATGTCGTAGCCGAAATCTTCTTGCGGGCTGTCAAAGAAGGGCGAGAGCCAGATCGTTTCGAAGCCCAATTCGCGGATGTAATCTATTTTCGAGATGATGCCGCGCAAATCTCCAATGCCGTCGCCATTGGAGTCTTTATACGAGCGGGGGTAAATCTGATAGATAGTGGTGGTTTTCCACCAGGGAATATCACCCATGCAAGCTCTCCCATTCGGCGATCAGGGCGTGGAGTTCGTTCTGGATTTCAACGTAGTCATCGCCCAAACGCTGGACGAGTTGGGGATCGTCGGGCGGGGCAGCGAGTTGATCGCCAATATGGCCGAGTTGGATTTCCAACTCGGCGACACGCGTCTCAACGACTTTCAGACGTGACTGGCGGCGGCGCAGGTCGGCCTGGGCGCGGTTTTTGGCGCTGCGCGCTTCTCGGCGGGATCCGTTCTGGGGGACAGAATCCACTTCGAGCGAGTCCGCTGGAGCGGGTTTGCTTTGCTCAGTGCGATACTCTGTATATGTCCCCTTGAAAAGGTGTAGACTGCCGTCGTTTTTATCAATTTCCCACACCTGTGAGGCCAGGGCGTCAATCAGATAGCGGTCGTGCGAAACCAGGATGATGGTGCCCTGGTAGTCGTTGAGCACAGATTGCAAAATTTCCTGAGCAGGAATATCGAGATGGTTGGTCGGCTCGTCGAGTAAGAGCAGGTTGTTTTTACTCAAGGCTAGCTTTGCGAGCGCCAGCCGCCCGCGCTCGCCGCCAGAGAGTACGGCAATTTTTTTAAAAACATCATCGCGCGTGAACAGGTAACGCGCCAAATATTTGCGGATTTCGGCCACGAACATATTTGGCGCGACGTGCTCTATTTCCTGAATGAGGGTATTTTCGGGATTGAGTTCTTCGTGCGCCTGGGCGAAGTAGCCAATATCGAGGCTGGCGCCCAAACGGACGCGCCCGGCGAGGGGCGGCAACTGCTCGAGGATGGTCTTGAGAAAGGTGGTTTTTCCGGCGCCGTTGGGGCCAATCAGTGCGGCGCACTCCAGACGGTTGAGGATCAGATCGGGAACTTCGAAAAGTTCGTTGCCAGGGTAGCCGATGAGCAGGTCGTAGGTGCGCAGCACCAATTCGCCGCTACGCTGTGAGGCGCGCAAATTAAACTTGAGTGCTTCAGGCCGTTGTAAGGGGTTTTGCAGTGCTTTGATGCTGCGATGGGCTTCATCTACGCTCATGATGCTGGTGGTGGTATTCACGCTTTCAGCGATCTGGCTCCAGTTTTTGCCCTGCATGGCATCCAGCCCGATTTGCTCAATGGCTTGCAATTGCCTGCTCAGGCGGCGCAAACGCCCTTTGGCCTGGATCACGTTTTGCCCGGCCATGTTGCGCTTGATATAGTCGAAGTCTTTTTCCAGGCGCGCCTTTTCGGCCTCAAAGGTTTTTGCGCGGCGCTCCCATCGTTCCTGACGCTGTTGCAGGTAATGGCTGTAATTGCCGCGGTAGGCTTCAAAACCGGTGCGGCTCATTTCCCAGATGTGGTTGCAGACTTTATCGAGAAAATAGCGGTCGTGCGAGACGATCAGCGCGGCGCCGTCCCAGTCGCGCAGGTAGCTTTCGAGCCATTCTACGGCCTGAATATCGAGGTGGTTGGTCGGCTCGTCGAGTACGAGCAGGGTTGGGGCTTCGAGCAGCAGGCGCGCCAATAATGCCCGCGTGCGCTGTCCGCCAGAGAGATGCTCCAGCGGCATGTGATGTTCGTCGTCGCGGAAGCCCAGCCCGGTGAGCACCATGCGCAGGCGCGTTTCGTAGGTGTAGCCCCCGGCGTGGTCAAACTTTTCTTGCAGCGTGCCGTAACGCTCGAAAATATCGTCGGGCGGGTTGGGCTGACTCATTTGGGCTTCGAGCTGCGCCAGTTCTTTGGCCTGTTCTTTAAGCTGGGTGAATGGCTGGGCACACTCTTCCCATAGGGTGCTGTCGGATTCGAGAACCGACTCCTGGGGCAGATAACCGATCGTCAGGCCGCGGGCGCGGTGCACATCTCCGCTGGAGGGCGGGTCTTCCCCGGCGATGATTCGGAGCAAGGTGGTTTTGCCAATCCCGTTGGGGCCGACCAGTGCGATGCGCGCGCCGTGCGGGATGCTCAACGACAGGCCAGAGAAAATGTCGATGGGGTCGAATGATTTAGTGATGTTGTGAGTGGTGATGAGAGCCATAATGGGAAAGGTAATAGGGTGATTTTGGAATTAGGTAATCCGGCGTGGTATCGATTCCTGATCGCCTGACTTCTGTATCATGTGAAAATGCAAGTGTGGAACTTCCTGGTAAGCTCCGGCGTTAACGATGAGACGCCAGTTTTCGAGTTTCATATTTTCGGCGATGTGCTGCGTGGTTTTGAGTATCTCCAGCAGCAAGCTTGCGTCGGATGGCTGAACAGCGGCCAGATTGCGCAGGGCTTTTTTAGGCACGATGATGATATGCAGCGGATAACTCGGCTGGGGATGATGAAAGGCCAGCAGGCGTTGGCTGGTGTAGACGCGTTTGAGCGGCAGGAGAAAACTCACATGGGCAAAAATCCAACCCAGTGAAACAGCAGCCAATCGCGAGCGCGCCAGTTTCATCCACATACCGGGGCTATTTTACCCTAATTACCGAATCATCCCGTCGTGATATAATCGCTCGGTGTTAAATCAGGCCTAAAGCTTGCAACATAAATGATCGTAGTGGTAAATTGGTATGTGTAACCACTACCCAATATTTGAGTGAAAAAATTATGACGAATCAAAGTCAAACTTCAAACGAAAAGACCAAGCGACCCGTCAAGAAAATCATTGGCTGGGTTGTTTTAGCTATCGCTGGCGTGATTTTTGCCATCGGAATCTATAACTTGGTCAGTAATCTGGTAGCGACGTGGAATATTACCTCGCTGCCCGGAGCGGCAATTACAGCCCCTACGTCTACCCCAGATGCATCTGGCGAGGCAGTTACGGAGGATACCGTTGTTGAAGCAGTTCCCGCGCCAGTTGCCTCTACCGGGCCGCAGCCTGAACCCTGGGATGGCGCCAGCCGTGTCAATATTCTGTTGATTGGGTTGGACTATAATAGTTGGCGCGGCGATAACGGCCCGCCGCTGTCGGATTCGATGATCCTGTTTACGATAGACCCGCTCTCGAAAACAGCCGGGATGCTTTCCATCCCGCGCGATATGTGGGTGAATATTCCGGGTTTTGAACATGGCAAAATCAACACGGCTTATCAGGCTGGCGAAGCCTACAAACTTCCCGGTGGCGGGCCTGGCCTGGCGATGGAAACGGTGGAAGCACTACTTGGTGTGCCGATTCAGTATTACGCGCAGATTGATTTTGCAGCTTTTGTGTACTTTATCCAGCAAATGGGTGGTTTGAAACTGGATGTGCCCTATGAAATGTATGTGGATATTTATGACGATCCCAAGGGCAAGATTAAACTTCAACCGGGTGTGCAAACGATGCCTGGTGAATATGTGCTGGCTTATGCGCGTGCTCGTCACACGGAAGGTGGTGATTTCGACCGCGCCGCTCGGCAGCAGCAGGTTGTGATGGCAATTCGTCAACGCATTCTCGATTTGAGCTTGCTGCCGGTGCTTGTGCAGAAAGCCCCGGAGATGTATCAGCAACTTTCCAGCGGGATCAATACCAATCTGACGCTTGATCAGGTTATTCAACTGGCCTGGTTGGCGCAAGAGATACCCACCGAGAATATCTACAACCGCGTTATAGGGCCGGATCAGGTTCAATTTGGCAAATCTCCCACCGGGTTGGATATTCTGAAGCCAATCCCTGATCAGATCCGTGTGCTGCGTAATGAAGTCTTCGCTCAAGAAAAAATGAGCGGTCCGCTGGATTATGGCGGTAAGTCAACGCTGGATTTGATAATTGCTGAAGGCGCCACGGTAAAAGTACTGAATGGCACTACGGTGGCTGGTTTGGCAACCCGCACAGCCGATTATTTGCAAAGCCTGGGCGTTAATGTTGTCGCCACCGGCGACGCCTCCGCGGTGGATTATTCCAGCAGTCACGTATATGACTATAAAGGCAAGCCCCACGCGCTGGTCTATTTCTCGGAGCTTTTAGGGCTTTCAACTTATACTATTCACGGACGCTACGACCAGGAAAGTGACACCGATATTACGGTCATCCTGGGATTTGATTGGGCCAACAACAACCCCATGCCGTAATGATACTGGAATAAGAGTGTTATGGGGTTGCTACGTAACCCCATAACACTCTTATTCCAGTTTATTCTTGATATGTATCTCCCCCCTGAGCCGCCCAAACCTAGAATTCAACTTCCACGACACTGGCCTTTTTGGGCTTTGGTTGGCACGTTGCTCATCATGATCATTATTACGTTGAATATGATCGTGTCTGCGATTCGCGCTTCAACACGCGCACCAGAACAGCAGGAAACTTTTGTCGCTGAGGCGGCTGAGGAAAAGCAAGTGATCAATCCGAATGAATATACGGATATCAACTTGCAGATGCAGCACCGCAACGGGCCAAAATCGCAGCCCTGGGATGGTAAAAGCCCGATTAATATTCTGCTGCTCGGCGTGGATGACCGCACCCAAATTACTGAGGATGGCCCGCCGCGCACCGACACCATGATTTTGGTGACGTTCAACCCGGAGAATAAAACCGCCGGGATGCTTTCTCTGCCGCGCGATCTATGGGTGACTGTACCCGGGTATGGTGAATACAAAATTAACCAGGCCTACTTTTTGGGGGAAGCTGAAGGGATCGCTGGGGGTGGCGCCGGACTGGCATTGGCTACGGTTGAAGATTTCTTGGGCATTCATGTTCCTTACTACGCAGAGATAAATTTTGATGCCTTTATCCAACTGATTGATGAAATTGATGGGGTCAAAATTAATGTGCCCGAAGCAATTGAACTTAGCCTGGGGGCGGGCCGGATTGTAAAATTGCAACCGGGCATTCAGGTATTGCCCGGTGATATCGCTCTGGCTTACGCTCGAATGCGCGATACTGCCGGGGGCGATTTCGACCGTGCCGCGCGCCAACAACTGATCTTGCACGGCGTACTCAATCGCATGACCGATTTCGATTTGCTGCCCGGCCTGATTGCCAAAACCTCCACGTTGTACAAAGAAATTGCCAGCGGAGTCACCACCAACCTGACGATGTATCAACTCGCCCGGCTGGCAAAATTAGCTTATGAACTCCCGGATGAAAATATTCAGCATATTGTCATCACTGAAGAACATGCCACGGCGATGATTGCCTATAATGGGGCCTATATTTTGATGCCCATCCCCGAGAAAATTACCGCCTTGAGCGGGCAGTTCTTTAATGCCCAACCCGCACCGACGGCAATTGCATCCCTGGCGCCCACCGCTGTGCAAGCTGTAGCGGCTAATCCAACCGAAACCCTGCCGCCTGCTGACACCGTCACCCCTGAGAATACCGCCGAACCAGCCCCTATCCCGGAAGATGCCCCCGGGATCGCCATCCACAATGGCACCACGATCGCAGGGCTGGCAGGAGATACATCAGATTACTTGCAACGTTTTGGCCTCAACGTTATTCGGATTGGCAACGCCGATAAAATCTACGCCGAGACCACCATTATCGACTACACCGGTAATACAGCCACCATTGCCCAAATTTCTCAGGCCATGAATTTCCCGCAGATCAAAATATACAACAGCTACGACCCCAATAGCGAAGTGGCCCTGGTACTGATCTTGGGCGAAGATTGGGCTGCTGAAAACCCCTTGCCCTAGCCAGGTGGGGCGCACTTTCAAAGTGCGCCCCACCTTTTCATTATGGATACCCTCTCTGGCTCAATCGAGCGCATCACCTATTACAACTCTGAAAACGGCTATAGCGTCATTCGCCTGACGCCAAACTCGCGGCACACGCCCGGCATCGGGCGCGATGGGTTGGTGACGATTGTCGGCGTGTTGCCCGAACTTACCCCCGGGGAGCATGTCAAACTCGGCGGACGCTGGACCAAACACCCCAAGCATGGCACACAATTTGATGTTGAAACTTGCTCGCAGGTGCTGCCCGCCACAGTATCCGGGATTCGCCGCTACCTCGGCTCGGGCCTGATTAAAGGCATTGGGCCGCGCCTGGCTGGGCGCATCGTCGATCACTTTGGGGCAGAAACCATCACCGTTATCGAGAACCAACCCCAACGTCTGAGTGAAGTGCCCGACATCGGTGGCAAGCGCACCCGCCTCATCGCCGCCGCCTGGCAGGCGCAGAAACAAGTCAAAGAAATTATGCTCTTTTTGCACAGCCACGGAGTCAGCACCAACCTGGGGGTCAAAATCTATAAAACCTACGGTGATAACGCCCTTGAAATCGTGCAGCAGAATCCCTATCAACTGGCCACCGATATTTACGGCGTGGGCTTTAAAACCGCCGACAAACTGGCGCGCGATTTGGGGCTGCCCGCCGACCACCCGGAGCGCATTCAGGCCGGGGTGATTTTTGCGCTCAATGAGATGAGCAACGACGGGCACGTCTACGCGCCGCGGCAGGCGCTGATGGATAAAACGGCAGAATTGCTCAACGCGTCTGCGGAATTGATTGCCCCTGCGCTGGAAAGGCTGGCCGCCGCGGATCGGATTCGTCTCGATGAAATTCCCTTCCCACCTCGCCCAGTGGGTGAGGGGCCGGGGGTGAGGACGGCTAACGGGACTCCCCCTGTGGGGGTTGCCGAAAATCGGGCCGAATACAGCTCCCCGGCCATTTACCTGACCCCGTTCTATTTCAGCGAAATTGGCGTCGCCGAACGCCTGGGGGCGCTGGCCGATCATGCGCCGCGGGGCGCGGGGCAGCAAGTTGCCCCCCTGCACGATCTGCAACTCTCGGACGAACAGCAACGCGCCATTGATAACGCCCTGCGTTACCCGGTCAGTGTGCTCACCGGCGGGCCAGGGACGGGGAAGACCACCTGCCTGAAAGCGCTCATCTTCCACCTGGAGAGTCTTTCACTGCGCTATGCTCTGGCCTCCCCTACCGGTCGCGCTGCCAAGCGCCTTTCAGAGGCCACCGATCGCCCGGCCAGCACCATTCACCGCTTGCTGGGATTTTCCCCGGCGGAAGGATTTAAATTTCACGCGCAAAATCCGCTGCCGGTGGAATTTTTGGTCGTGGATGAAGTTTCCATGCTCGATCTGATTTTGGCGAATAACCTGCTCAAAGCGCTCCACGCGGGCACGCACGTGCTGCTGGTGGGCGATATTGACCAGTTGCCCTCCGTGGGCGCGGGTGACGTGTTGCGTGATGTGATTGCCAGCCAGCGCGTTCCGGTGACGCGCCTGACTGAAATATTCCGTCAGGCAGCGGGTTCGCAGATTATTGCCAACGCACATCTCATTAACCGCGGTAAGATGCCCGAATTTTCACGTCCCCTCACCCCTGGCCCCTCTCCCCACGGGAAAGGGGAGTCAGGGGTTGGGGCAGGTGATTTTTATCTCTTCCCCGCCGAAGATGCCCAATCTGCTGCCGATTGGGTCGAAGCGGTAGTTTGCCAGCGTATCCCGCAGAAATTTGGCTTTGATCCGGTGAGTGAAATTCAAGTGCTCTCCCCCATGTACCGCGGCCCCGCCGGGGTCAGCGCGCTGAACGAGCGTTTGCAGGCTGTGCTCAATCCATCGGTTGCTGGCAAACCCGAAAAAGCGCTTTTCGGGAAAATTTTCCGCCCTGGCGATAAAGTCATGCAAACTCAAAATGACTACGATAAAAATGTGTATAACGGAGATATTGGTTTTGTGCAGGGGCTTGATCTGGTGGATCAAACCCTCGAGATTAATTTTGATAACCGCAGGGTAATCTACGATTGGAGCGAGACTGATCAACTCATGCTCGCCTATGCGGTTTCAGTGCATAAAGCGCAGGGGTCCGAATTCCCTGTTGTGGTGATCCCGATGGTGACGCAGCATTATGTCATGTTGCAGCGTAATTTGCTATACACGGCGATTACCAGAGCCAGAAAATTGTGCGTACTGGTCGGCAGCCGTAAAGCTATCGGCATTGCCGTGAATAATAATCAGGTTGCCCAACGCTTCACGGCCCTCGATTGGCGTTTGCAGAAAACGGCAAGTAGCCCAAAAGAATTAGATACAAGTATTTGACTCTCTGCTAAAATCTGAGTAAACTCTTTGTGTGTCTGTTTAACGTACGCCTCTTTTATTTGCAGAATTTTTCCTGCGAAAGCGAAGTCTGAGCAGTCACTTTTTTTGAAAGTAAAGGCCAAGAAACCGTTAGGAGCAAAATATGGCAACGCAATCATTCCAACTGGTTATGAGTTCCGGGCCAACGCCCAATGAAGTGTATCCGCTTTCAAAGCAAGAAATTATCATCGGGCGCGACACCAACGCTGATATTACAATTAATATCGCGGAAATTTCCCGACGTCATACTCGTTTTCGTTTCGAAGGCGGCGGATTTATGGTTGAGGATTTAGGCTCCACCAACGGGACTTTTGTCAATGGGCAACGACTGACCGGGCCGCATATGCTGCGCCCTGGCGACCGCGTAAAATTAGGCGAGGCGGTTACACTGGCTTATCAGGTTGCTCAGTACGATATGAATGCCACCGTGGTAACGCCCTCCAGCCAAAAAGACACGCTGACCCCTGGTCAACCGATGTCTCCGGTGCAGCGACAAGCCGCGCCCGCGGCTGTGCCACCCCCGGTGCAGCGCGCCGCTCCCCCGCCGCGTCCGCCTCAACAGGGATATGCCGGGCAAATTCCTCAAGGCCCTCCGATGGCGCCCCCGATGGTACCCTCCGTACCGGAAAAAGAAGGCCGTCCCTGGCTATGGGCTGGTTTGGGATGTGTTGGGGTTTCAATCTGTCTCTTTGTGGTCGGCGCAGTGGCCTTTGATATGCTGAATTTATATTGCTCGCCGCCCTTCAATACATTATTCAGTTTTCTTTATACGTGTCAGTAAAGATTTTACCGTCTCATATGGCGAATCAGTGTCGATGACAGTCACCTACAAAGTGACTATCATCGACACTTTTTTATTGGCTTTGCTGAAAATAGACGTTTTCCCCATCCCATCCCAGTCCCAAAATCATTAAATAGTTTCCCACCGCGCTGACTTCTGCGCGAATGCCGTTTTCTTCAATGTAGATGCGCTGTACCTGATATTCCATCTCGGTGAGCCAGTGTACGGCTGCATAATAGGCTTCTGCCACCGGGTGGGCATCGAAGGGCTGTGCCGCGCCCATTTCCAGCGCGGTGAGTGCTGCGTTGACGGCTTGTACAATTTCCGCGGCCTGGGAATACTGACCGGCCTGTAGCTGCTCATCGGCTGTCGCCAGCAGGGTTTCCAGGGTGATATTTCCGATGCTATTGGGGCGGCGGGCCAGATCGGCAGTGATGCCGTATTGACGCATCTGTGGCCCATCGGGGAGCCACGCCGAGAGAAAATAGGCCGAAGGGTCGAGCATTTGTTGATAACGGCGCACGGTGTCGTAGAAGCTCACTGTCAGGCGCACATCGTCGCGCAAATCCGGGGTTGGCGAAAGCGTTTTTAGTGCGGTGATAAATTGCGTTTCTAATATATCCAGGGTGATCCCAAAATGGGCTTGTAGCGCACGGTCGATGGCCGCAGCGTGACCGCCGTGCCCGGGTTCAATCTGGCGGTAAAAATCGTTAAAAGCATCCCAACCCCAGGTGTTGACCATAAATTCAACCAGCGCACCGGCTTCGAGATAGCCTATTTCATGTTGCGATGCATAGAAATCATCGGCCAGGGGCGTGAGGGGCAGATACCAACTTTCCCCGCGTTCACCATCAGCCAGATCGAGCAGCGCCGCGGCGCGCGGCATTAACGGCTCCGGTTTAAAATGACCGCCGCTAAGATATACTGCCACCCCTTCTACCAGAATGGATGGACGCAAATTGCCCCCCAGATGTGCATCAAGAATATGCACCATTTCGTGATGCAGCACAATATCGAAATCGTTACCCGCATAATTGCGATCGAGATAGGAGATGTAGATTTCATTCCCGGCAAAGCCGCCGTGACCAATGACACGCGACATCAAGGTGACGATGATCGGCTCATCGAATTCGATGCCGAATTGGTTGATCACATCGGCAGCCTGATGATCGGCGCTGGTGAGCAAAGCGGCGATGTCGCGCTGCGCCGCTGTATCGGTAATATAGTAGAGCAGGCAGCAATCGCTTTCTTCGTAGGCCCAGAGCGCGAATCGGTCTGTGCGGGCGAGTTCTTCTTCGGGCAGCAGGGTGATCGCTTTTGTCCAGGTGGGGCCGTTGGGGAGTAGAGTCAGACTTAGTTCGTGCGCGCCCGCCTCCAGCCCCGCGGTGTCCCACACCCAAAAGAGAGTGGCCTGTTGACGCCCGCCAATCCCGAAGGAAGTAAAATCTGCCTCGCCGAGAATTTCCCCACCTTCATCTGCCACCTGCAACGAGTATTGCCCGCCAATTACGGCGCTGTCAGGAACGATTATTTCCAAACTGATATGATCCCCTGCATATAAATCCCCGTCGGGATGCGCGCGCACGCTGAACGCGTCAATATCAGGCAATTGTGGTGTGGGCGTTGGCGGCGGAGTGGTGGTCGGCGACGGCAGGGGGGTAATAGTGAAGGTGGGCGTGGGGGGTAGTGGTGTGGGCGTAGGCGGCGCGAAGAAACGACTGCCACAGGCTGCCAGCAGCCAACTCAACCCAATCATGAGCCAAAAATGCTTTCGCATGGTGGTTATTATACCTTTGCCGCAGATAATCGGGCTGGTACAATGGCGCCATTTCATCCGATATTTATCATTATCCCGTTGGAGGTAATTACGATGTCACCGATGTTTGTTCCTGGCCCCGTGGATGTGGATCCCGAGGTGCTTATTGCTCAAACCAAACCCATGCTGCCCCATCGCAGCAAAGAATACGAGGCTGTTTTCCATAGCGCCGAAAACAAGGCCCGCAAACTCTTTGGCACTCAAAATCGCGTGCTGATTAGCGCGTCTTCTGGCACCGGCTTGCAAGAAGCCGCGGTGCGTAACTTTGCCAACCATTCTGTACTGGGCTGCACCAATGGCGCATTTGGCGACCGCTGGTGTCAGGTGGGGGAAGATAATGGCAAGCAAGTGGATCGTTTGTCTGCCGAGTGGGGCCAGCCGGTAACGCCGGAAGCAGTTGCCGCGGCTTTGCAGCAAAAAGAGTACGAAATATTGACCGTGGTGCATAATGAAACTTCCACCGGATTGCAAAACCCGGTGGCCGAAATCGCCGCCGCGGCGCGGGAGATCAGTCCGGAGACGTTGGTCTGCGTGGATGCGGTCTCGTCCCTGGGGGGTGCACCGATCGAGATGGATGCCTGGGGTCTAGATTTTGTGCTGGCCTCCTCGCAAAAAGCGTTGGCCTTGCCCCCGGGGTTGGCTCTGGGTGCAGTTTCTGACCGGGCATTGGAACGCGCCGCCAGCGTGAAAAACCGCGGCTGGTATTTTGATCTGGTTCGTCTGGAAAAATCGCGCCTGAAGAATTCCACCCCGGCGACTTCGGCGGTTTCGCTGGTTTACGCGCTGGATTATCAGCTAGACCGCATTCTTGCCGAAGGGCTGGAAAATCGCTTTGCCCGCTATCAGGCCATGGCCGAGCGGATTTACGCCTGGGCGCTGGAACGCGGCTTTGGCTTGTTTACGGCTGAAGGATATCGCTCGCGCACGGTCACTACGATAGAGAATTTGCTCGAGATTGATGTTGCCGCGCTAAACGCCTTTTTGCTGGAGCGCGGTATGCGCATTGCCAACGGCTACGGCACGCTGAAGAATAAAACCTTCCGCATTGCGCACATGGGCGAGTTGACGATGGCCGATGTGAACGCGCTATTGAGCGCGATTGATGAATTTATGGGAGTATGAGGAGTGTTGATCAAGTATCAGGCGATCAGGAATTTCCCTGATTGCCTGATACCGCAGATTACCTGCTCAACATGGCCGGCAGATCGCTGACGGCGTTGATGGTGGTGCAGTCGGCTTCGGGGAAAATATTGTGTGGGTCTATAAGAATGGGGTATAGGCCCGCGCGCCGCGCGGCGATAATATCGGCGTAATAATTGTCGCCAATGTAGAGGCTGTTTTCGGGCTGGCTTTGGGTGATTTCGAAGGCGCGCTCAAAGATGGCCGGGTCGGGTTTCCAGGTGTTGACTTCGGCGGCTACATAGGCAAAATCCAGGTAGGGGAGCAGGCCGAGTTCTTCACATTCTTGTTGGCAGGGATTTGAACGGTTTGAGACCAGGCCAATTGTGTAACCTTCGGCGCGTAATTGCTTCAGGGTTTCCAGGTCTGCGGGGCGGACGATGCTCTGGGGGGTGAATTCAGTCTCCATGCGGTGGGCCAACTTCGGGCCGAGTTCCGCTGCATCCTGTTTATTTGTGCCGAGCGCTTCGAGATAGCGTGCGGCATAATTTTTCCAGAAGCCCCGATCCAAATGGCGATCAAATTTCTTAACATCTTCTACCAGCTCCGGAGATTGTGCCCAATAGTAGTGCGCCCATTGTGCGCCCTTGCGACGGCATTCGGAGGTAGTGGGGAGGCCGAGTTCGATGGCGAAGTTGAACATGGTTTCGTCGGCATTGGGGACGTTGTGGCGCAAGGTTCCATCGAGGTCGAAGATGATGGTTTCGATATTTTGGGGGAGCATTCAGCCTCCGATATAGGACATTTCGACTTTGGGCAGGGTGGATGTTTCGGTTGAGCGCGCTTCGGAGTAGTTGTCGGCGCGGGTTTGCCAGACGGCGGTGATACGTTGATGCAGTTCGTTGTCGGATGCGTCATCGCGCAGCAGGGCGCGCAGATCGTGGCCGCGGGTGCCGAACAAGCAGGTGAAGAGTTCGCCTTTGGCTGAGAGGCGCAGGCGGGTGCAGTTGCCGCAGAAGGGCTGCGTGACGGAGGCTATGATACCAATTTCACCGTTGCCATCGGTGTAGCGCCAGCGGTTGGCAACTTCGCCGCGGTAGTTGGCTTCGAGCAGCTCGATGGGCATTTGGTTGTTGATCGTTTCGGCGATTTCTTTGGCAGAGACAACCTGATCCATGCGCCAGCCGTTGGTTGAACCAACATCCATGAATTCGATAAAACGCAAAATATGCCCGCTGCCGTGGAAGTAGCGCGCCATGGGAAGGATGTCTTTGTCGTTGACACCGCGCTTGACGACCATGTTGATTTTCAGCGGAGCCAGCCCGGCTTCTTCGGCAGCGGTGATGCCATCGAGTACGGTTTGAACCGGGACGTTGACATCGTTCATTTGTTTGAAGGTGGCATCGTCGAGCGCATCGAGGCTGATAGTGACGCGGTTTAGACCGGCGTCTTTGAGTATTTGGGCTTTGCGCGCCAACAGCGTGCCGTTAGTGGTCATGGCGATTTCTATCCCAGGAATGGCAGCTAGCATCTGGATGAGGGCTTCGACTTCGCGGCGCAGCAGGGGTTCGCCGCCCGTCAGCCGGATTTTGCGCACGCCAAGATTTGCCAGTATTCGCGCCAGGCGGGCAATCTCTTCAAAAGTAAGTAAGTCGTCTTTAGGGAGAAAGGTATGGTCGCGTCCGAAGATTTCTTTGGGCATGCAGTATGCACAACGGAAATTACAGCGGTCTGTGACAGAGATGCGCAGATCGTGCAGCGGGCGTTGATAGGTATCGGTAATTGGCACGGATAAAATCCTATATTTTTTGTTTGGTATAAAAATTGTGGCGATATGTATCGCTACACAGCCGCTACAGAGTACACAGAGATTTTTGAGAGAAAATCTTATAATCTCTTGGATCTCTGGGAATCCTCGCGGTAGTTGCCTACACCCCTAAATGTGGGGTTTCTCATGGCAATCTCTATGTAGCGCGTTGTCGTGAGTCAATGGCAGGTTTAGTGGAAAATATTAATTAACACAATCGTTTCGTTGCCCAGCGGGTTGGTGCTGATGGTCACTGTGGCTTTCTCGGAGCCGCCTTCATAAGCCAAAACGGCATAGCTCGGCGATGATGTTGAGTCGTTTTCATTTGCCGACCAGCCATAAGCAGGCATTTGGGCTGTGTAGAAATCAACGACGTTTTGGAAGCCCATCGGTGTGGTATAGGAAACCAGATTGGCATTGCCGAAAAAGTTATTGAGCTCATCATTGACCAGCGGAATATTATCCGGGGCTTCACCGTAGGCTCCCTGCGTGATGACGACACTTAAAGTTGCCACGGCATCAGCGCTGTCTCCAGGTATCTCGGTGACAGCCGCTTGCACGGTGGAAAGCAAACCACTCTCTTCGGCCAGTGTTGCCAGCGCTTCGGCGGTTTGTATCATGCCGCTGCCTTCGACTTGGGTCATAAATTCTTGTCCGGCGGTTGCCAGGGCTGCTGCGGTCTTTGCGGCGCTTTCAACCTGACCCGCTTTTTCAGCAATATCGCCAATTGCATTGCACGAAAGTGCCAGCAACGCGGCGAAAACAAGCAATAAAAGCCATCCATAACGGTATTTGTTCATCGTAAATTCTCCTGATGAAATGATTTAGTCCAGTTTTACCACAATTTTGCGGCTTGGCTGCAACTTACCGATAGATCGTGCGTATATTATTCCAGAAAAAAGACGCAGTTTATGAAACTATACTGAGAATTAGATATGAAACTTGGTGCCGCACCTAATTCTTGGGCGAAGGAGGCAATACTATGGGTTTGATCGAGTTCATTGTGGGGATCGTTACTGGAATATTGGGCCTGGTTTTTGGCCTGATTGGCGCAATTCTGGGTATTGTGGGTGGGATCATTGGCCTGGTGTTGGCGATCGTTATTGGCGTGGTGCTGCTGGTCGTCGGGTTGGTGCTGATCCCCCTGCTCTTGCCGATACTGATTTTGATCTGGATTTTCTGACACCATTTGTTTTAGCGCATCTCATTTTGATAAGGCACAAAACGACGCATGGTTTACAAGCGTCGTTTTGTGGGTTTAAGTAGGTAAATGATTATTCGTAGCAAAGAGATGCAAGATTGATGCTGTTTTATGAGATCATCTCGTGTTCAATGGTTTTAATCAGGCTTTCTAGCCCTTCCAACCCTCGAAACTGCGCTTTGACGCCATCATCGCGTGTTAGCGTACAATCCCAATTGATTGGTTTCCGGCTTCGGCCATAGATCGGCATGACCTGAAAGTCATCTGTGTTATACCAGGGAAAAGCAGTGCTGTTCCGCCAGGTAGTGATGACAATGCCACTTTCATACAAGTCGACGCGATGTTTTTTGTGAGCGTAGTAGAGCGCGCCGAGAAGGATAGCCAGCAAGAAAAATATCAGCGCCAGGATCGCTGCGATCAGGATAGCATCTTGACGATAGCGATCGCTCAATACCTTGTTGGGCGGGCCGAGATATTTGCTAAGCGCCGTGATAAATTCCAGCACACTTATCGCTGCACAGAAAATAGCGCTGCCAAGCATCACTTTGCCGGGGACCGGGCGCGGGAAATATGATTTGCGGAGCGTTCCCAGAGGATGAGGTTCGTTCGGTAAGGTTGTCATGTTGCTCGCTGCCTCATTGGTCCATCGGTCCCCAGGTTGGCATACCATCAAACACATCGTTTTGCGTCAGGCGCATCACATCGCCGCTTTCGTTGAGAATTTCAATTTCGGATGCGTCGTTCAGCCCTACGCTGTAGATTATATAATTGCTATCAGGCGACCAGCGCGGTTTGTATTCAGCCACGTCATTATTCGTCACCTGACCCAGGTCACTCCCATCCGGACGGATGATGAAGAGATCATAGCTCTCGAATGGATTCGCAGCGAAGACGATGAAGCGGCCATTTGGCGACCAATCTGGCGTCAGTACATCGCCCAGGTCTTGTGTTAGTTTGCCACTCTCATTTGTAGCGCCATGGATAACATAAAGATCATATGCGCCCTGAGCATCCGTAACCATAGCCAGGCTTTGGGCATCCACCTCAGGCGACCAGGTTGGGGCATAGATGGTGAAACTCTCATTTACGAGTGTTGCAGTTTGCTCAGACCCATCTGCGTTCATAATATAAATACCCAGTTTTCCGCTGCGGTCAGATACAAAGGCAATCAGATTGCCGTCGGCTGACCAGGCTGGCATGGAATCGTTACCTGGATCATCGGTTAACTGGACAACATCTGTTCCATCCGTGTTCATGCTGTAAATATCGAAATTACCATTCCGATCAGAAGCAAAGAGTATGCGCATCCCATCGGGGGAATACATTGGCCCTACATCGTAAGCCGGATCATCCGTCAACCGGGTGAGTTCGCTGCCGTCGGTATTCATGCTGTAAATTTCCATATTGCCATCACGATCAGAGACAAAAGCAATTTTTGCCCGTACAAACACGCTCGGAACCGGGCCTCCCATTTCTGCCAGCATGGCCTCAATCTCTGCTCGATTTGGATCTTCGGGAGCCAGTTGAAGGTAGCGGAATAAAGCTGCGATGGCTTGCTCAGTCTGGCCCAATTCCTGGTAGATGATGCCTAAATCGAAATATGCCCCGGTTTTATTCGGATTGAGCTGTATCGCTTGTTCATAATAGGGGATGGCGGCTTGATAGTCGCTCTGACGAGCATAAGCCAACCCCAAGTTGTAATAAGCCAGATCATTTTCGGGGTTAATTTTAATGGCCGTACTCAGTTCGCTGATGGCTTGCTCGTAATCACCCAAATCTAAGTAAGTACGTCCCAGGTTGTTGTGCGCCCATTTATGCTGTGGGGCGAGTTCAATTGCCGTCTGAAACGCAATGATGGCATCCTCAGTTTTATTTTGTAATACCAGGGCAATGCCCAGGCTGTTGATAGCATCCGAATTTTGCGGGTTTGCCTTTATGACTTCCCGACACTGAACTTCACCCTGCAAAGGTTGGATGAATGCCAGCGCGGCACACTTGCCACCATTGGCGATAAGATCATCGGGGTTGTTGGTTAGTACAGTCTCAAACAGTTTATTAGCCTGCTCATACAGGCCCAAATCAATATATACCAGGCCAAGATTATTGAGCGCATCTGTATTCTCGGGGGCTAATTCCAATGCGGCCTGGAATTCCGCCGCGGCCAGTTGCAATTCGCCTTGCTCAATAAAATCCAGCCCGCGCTCGATATATTCGTCTGGCGTGAGTTGAGGCTCATCTGTTTGGGCGGCTACTATCGATACGCCCAAAAACGCCCCCATCAACAAAGCCAGAACGGTCAAGGTCATCAATTTACGAATAGAACGCGTCATAGTTAGGGTCTCCTGTAGTTTGTGGTTTGGATATATATATTATTAAGCAAGACACAAATATCACAATAACGCTAAAGTCACCCTTGAGTACTTTGTTTATAATGTATTGAATGTTGAGTGATTTTTATTTTGTGATTTGGCTGGTATCTATTTTTCGATTTCAACCCACATGTGTTCCCCATTCGTAGATATATGAATCCAGCCGTGCTGGTCGGTGCGTAGGAGAGAATAGCCACCGAGGACGTCAAGCGTTCCGGCATCGGGACGCCCTGAGGAGTCATCCGCGGCGACAGAGAGCAAGGTCAGTTGTGGGTTGAGAGTGTTGATCCAGTCTGGGGGATTGAGGGGTGCGTAGCCGTTGTCAGCCAGAAGCAGGGCTGTCACGGGGCCAATATCTGCCCCCATGCGCAGGCTCTCGTAGTCATCTTCATGAGCGCCCAGGGGCAGCAGGGCGCGGAAGTTTTCCCATTCCAGCAGTAGAATTGCGCCGCGCGGCCCGGCGGTGAGTACGCGCAAACTGACCCCGTCGCCGAGATTTAGGCTGTGGCCGGGTGCG
>JABGRQ010000072.1 GCA_018648225.1 Chloroflexota bacterium | reverse complement strand
GAGATAGTCTGTACGCAAATGACAAAAGCGTGTGTTTTCACCATTGGGGCTGGTTGGGATGACATAGCGGATTTCAACTTTTTCGTCATCTACGATCACTCGATCAATAAGCAATTCTACCAGTTGCCTACGCTGTTCAAAATTCAAATTATCCAAGGTTGGTTGGATACGTTGGCAAAACTCCTGGATGTTGTTTGCCAGTGCCAGGGTCTCAATTTGCTTTTTGGCTTTATGTTCCAGCTGCCTCAATTGTTGCTTGAGACCATTTTGGGTTCGAACCAGTTCCTGGCGCTTTCGCTCAAATTCGTCTCGCATGATGATTTCGGCCAGATACACTTCTAGGAGGCGTTCTTGTTGACGTTCCAGGCGCGCCAGGGCTTGACGGACAGTATTGCGTTTCGCTTGTAGGGCTTGCGGCAACCATTCCCCAGCCTGGGCGCGTTCCAGTTCGTGGGTAATCAAGTCTGGGCTGGCTACAATACAGCAGAGATCCTGCCAGACGAGTTCATCCAATGCCTGGGAAGGCACATAACGAGCGATGCAACGTTCGCCCTTGGCGGCTCGATGAACATCAGTTCTTCCCCGGCATTTGTAATAGTGGTATTTCCCTTGAGAACGGCCAGTAGACGACAAACGACATTGCCCGCAACTGACCAAACCCCGGAGAAGGTAATCGTGGCTCTTATTATTGCGACGTGCCATATTTTGGTTTTTCTCCAAACGAGCCTGTGCAGCTTCAAATATTTCTGGTTTGATGATGGCTGGCACAGCAACTTCAATCCACTCCTCCGGTGGTGTCGGTTGGGTGCTTTCACCCCGTCCCACCGGCAACAAGGCCGATTTGCGCTGTCGTGCAGGAACTGGACGGGTGCGCCCGCTGTAGGCTGTGCCAATATAGGTTGGCGAGCGCAAAATACCCCGAATAGTGGATGGGTTCCAGCGTTTTCCGCTTCTCGGTGCAGGGATTTGTTGTTCATTCAGTTGTTTGACAACCCAGTGCAGCGAGACAGGTGTTTCTGGGTCAGTATACCAGGCAAAGATTTGCTGAACCATGTTGGCTTTGACAGGATCAATGCGCACTCGACTAGGATCACGGGGTCGTTCCGGATCCAAAATATATCCATAAGGCGCTCGTGTCCACGGCAACAGAGTCCCAGCTCGCAGTTTCGCCTGCCGCCCGCGCCGCATCCGATCGGCGATCAGGTTGCGCTCATACTCAGCCACAGCCCCACGGATTTGCAGCAAGAGTTGATCATGGGGATCATCATCTTTCATCGGGCGTTCCAGAAACTGGATGTCACAACCCAAGTTGTTCAATTCTTCGATCAACAAAACCTGATGAACGTATTTTCGAGCCAGGCGATCCGGTGCGGTCACCAAAACCAACTCGAAAGCCGCCATGCTGGTAGCATCTCGCAACCGATCCAACCCTGGGCGATTGAGCTTGGCACCGGTATACCCATCATCCCGGTAAATATGCTCCGGGGCCAACTCCCATTCAGAATGCTGGGCTACGGCTTCTTGCAGACGCTCAATCTGTTGTTCAATGCTTTGACTTTGCATTTGACGGTTGGTTGATACTCGGGCATAGAGGGCGATCTTCATGGTCATTCTCCTGACTGGGGTTTCCCGTGGGTTGCTGGCCCACGGCTGGTTCCATCATCCAGCGCAGAAGAAACTGATAGGTGTAATCCCAGCGACGTTGTCCATCAGAATATTCTACGACTGTGCGACGAACTTGCCATTCTTTTTTCATACCTTCTCCTAAATATTCTTTGTCGTTTAGGAGAAGCGTATCCCAAGTTCTTATTTCCGCAATCGCAGTGGACGGCGCCACCATGTCAGTTGCAGTTGTCCCCTTCTTGTCAGGCAGAATTTGTCATTTGTGATCAGACCATTGAAGAAATGTTTGGCGATTTCAAAGGTAATGGCTTTGATCTCGAAAATACTCATTTGCGACATTTCTTACGCCTGTCTCGATTGACTTTGGCTGTGGTTTTGTTGTATGTTTGGTTACTCGCTTTTGGCTCGCACACAATAAAATCCGGACGACGACGTTTGGTTGATCGCAATGACCGGCGCGATTACAGCATTTTTCGTATTGGCAGAAATATGGTTGAACGCCATTTGACTAATGATCTCCCTCTTCAGATTTCGCTCATTCCTTATCGATAATCTCAAACTGTCAGGTGGCTAGGGATCAAAATATGAATAAATCACAGCTCGCATTATTCGGAGGGGCACCGCTCGTACATCAATCTTGGCCGGAAACAAATACAATTGGCGAAGAAGAAAAAAAATCTGTACTTCAGGTGCTTGATTCGGGAGTGCTGTCAGGATTTCGTGCGACCGCCGGAGATGATTTCGTGGGTGGCCCCATGGTGCGCCAATTGGAAAAAGATTGGGCCGCATTTTATGGAATGAAATATGCCATTAGTTTTAACTCGCTGACCTCGGGGTTGTTTGCTGCCGTAGGTGCGGTGGGTGTTGGGCCCGGAGACGAAGTTATTGTTTCGCCCTTCACGATGTCGGCTTCGGCTACGTGTGCTATCCCTTATGGTGCCGTGCCTGTTTTCGCTGATATCGACCCCAATACCTATTGCCTGGATCCCAAGTCTATCGCTGAGCGCATTACGCCGCGCACTAAGGCCATAGTGATTGTACACATTTTTGGCTACCCGGCAGATATGGATGCGATCATGGAGATCGCTGCGCAGTACAATCTAATGGTGATTGAAGATTGTGCCCAGGCCCCAGCAGGGAAACACAAAGGGAATTTTGTTGGCTCCTTTGGGCATATTGGCGGGTTCAGTTTGAATTATCATAAGACAATTCATTCGGGCGAGGGCGGCGTTATGGTGACGAACGACGATGATCTCGCACTGCGCCTGCGGCTGATTCGCAATCATGGAGAAGTGATTGTTGACGATCTGGAAGTAAAACGAATTGCGAATACGTTTGGCGGGAATACACGCATGACCGAATTAGAGGCCGCGGTTGCAATGGAGCAACTCAAGAAACTCGATTTCCTGACGGATTGGCGCATCCGTTTGGCAGGATACCTGGACGAAAAGATGGCAGCATTTTCGGGCATCACACCCCAGAAGCTTGTGCATACCCATGATAAACATGTATATTACTTCTACGTCATGCGCTATGATGCTGAAGTTACTGGTATTCCGCGCGATGCCTTCGTCAAGGCAGTTTGTGCCGAAGGTATTGATTTACATCAAGGGTATGTGCGGCCAATATATTGGGAGCCAATTTACCAACAAAAGATTGCTTATAGTAAGAACCAGTACCCTTTCGAATCTGAATTTTACGATGCTGTAATTGAATACCCCAAAGGCCTTTGCCCGGTTGTGGAACGCGTACATGCGGACGAGATTATCCACGGGAAATTTTGCCGCTGGCCGCTAAGTGAAGCGCATTTGGATCAGGTAGTGGCTGTATTTGAAAAAGTTTTAGCTCATAGTAACGAACTGGTTGCCAGCGGTGTCGATCATCAGATTTAACATATGAACACCATTCTTGCTGTAGCGCACGATCCTGGAGGGGCTGCAGCGTTGAAGCCGGTCTTACTGGCTTTAGGCAAGCGTTCTGACACTATACTAGTCACTCTGGTGCGGAACCGCGTATCATTTTTCGATGGAGTCGGAATTTCTATTGAGAATTACAAGCCAGGTGAGCTATCTTTTGCTCAGCTCTGCGAGTGGGCTTTTGCGCAACTAAATAAGTACGCTCCAGATTTGTTGTTGACAGCGACCAGTGGCAAGGCTTCGGTTGAAAGAGCCTTTATTCGAACAGCACACCAGCGCGGGATACCCTGTCTCACTGTGCTGGATTCGTGGACGAATTATATCCAACGTTTTCTTGAACCCGGTGAGACTAGATTATCCCTGTCGGTTTTACCAGACACCATTGCTGTGATCGATGATTTTGCAGCACAAGAAATGTATGCACTGGGTTTTCCGCAAGAAATATTGTGCATAACAGGGCAGCCCGCTTTGGACGAACTGTTTCGTTGGGGTCATTCGCCCGAGGCAAGACAGAGTCAAATCTTAATCAGACGACGTTATGGGTTATTCCCTGAAATTCCGTTGATCGTATTTATTTCCCAGCCTATCGAAGCCATGTATCCGCCAAATACCCCAGCTTATCGTGGATACACTGAGGTTGACGTGTTAAAAGATATTATGAAGGCAGTCTCCGCGCTATCTCCGCGGCCCTTTCTTCTCGTAAAGCCGCATCCCAAAGAAAATCACACAAAATTTATGCCTCTGTTCGAAGGAAATGCATCCTCCGCAATTGTATCGACCGAGAGTTCCACCGAGGCTTTAGTACAAGCCGCCGAATTGGTCATTGGGATGACCTCAATTGTTTTGGTGCAAGGGTTACTGCTGGGAAGAAAGGTGCTCAGTTATCAGCCAGATCTGGTGGGGCAGGATGCTCTTGTCACCAGCAGAATGGGTTTGAGCAAAACGCTGAGAGATCGTCCTGGTCTGCAAGAAACCCTCCGTTCAATGCTGGCAGGCGATGACGCTAGTCTGCCTGTTTTACCGGAAATCTGGCAGAGCGGACGCGCGGTTGATCGGATTTGTGATCTTGTTGATTTAAACCTATCGGAGTGATTATTATGCCAACCCCGTTTCTCGAATCGAGCGATATTTATCTGCGGCCATTAATGCCTGAAGATGCTGATGGGCCGTATGCATCCTGGTTTAACGATGCAGAAGTGTGTCGCGGCAACGCCCATCATCAATACCCCTATTCAAGAAAAGCGGCGCTGGAGTATATCCAATATGCGCAGAAATTTGAAATGGAATTGATTCTGGCCATAGTACAAAAAAGTGATCAGCGACATATAGGAAATGTCAATCTAAAAAAAATTAACGCTGTCACACGTAGTGCTGAATTTGCAATTGTAATTGGAGAAAAAGATTGTTGGGGGAAGGGTTATTCGAAGCAAGTCGCTCACCTCCTCTTGGGACATGCCTTTTTTACGCTTAATCTGAACCGGGTGTTCTGTGGCACCTTCGAAACGAATCACGCTATGCGTAAATTGGCAATCTCGGTGGGAATGCAGGAAGAAGGCCGCCGTCGTCAGGCGGCCTTCAAGAATAGTCAATATATTGATATCATTGAGTATGGAGTGCTGCGCGATGAATATCTTGGCAAATTTGGCGCTCTAGGAGAAGAACTAAAATGAAAACTATTGCCCTGATTGCCATCCGTCTCGGCTCCAGTCGCTTGCCGGGCAAAGGGAAGATGCCGGTTTTGGGGAAACCGGTGATTGAACGCATGATCGAGCGCATTCGTTGCTCGCGCCATATCG
>JABGRQ010000071.1 GCA_018648225.1 Chloroflexota bacterium | reverse complement strand
GCTGCTCCTAGTACGAGAGGACCGGAGTGGACAGACCTCTGGTGTGCCAGTTGTTCCGCCAGGAGCATCGCTGGGTAGCCACGTCTGGCAGGGATAACCGCTGAAAGCATCTAAGCGGGAAGCTCGCCTCAAGATAAGATCCCTCACCAGGATAACTGGGTAAGACCGCAGGAAGACTACCTGCTAGATAGGCAGCAAGTGTAAGTGCAGTAATGCATTCAGCTAAGCTGTACTAATGGTCGAGGGCTTAACTTCGTGGTGCGGAGAACTCAGAACTTTTCGGAACTTGTCATTTGATTATCGCAACATATTCAGTTCAGTAAGTTAACAACTTAGTGAATAAAAGTCTCTTTGGTGATTCTAGCGACGGAGGTACACCCGGCCACATCCCGAACCCGGAAGTTAAGACCGCCAGCGCCGATGGTACTTGGGGGGTAGCCCCCTGGGAGAGTAGGTCATCGCCAAGGAGACTTTTTTCTATTTTATATAATTGACATTATCATTTATAATCGCACAGTTTATAGCTATAAGGGTGTGTGCTGGAGAGTATGCTCCCAGTATGCGTCCTTTTTTGTTGCCTGGATATAAACACCGCAAGCGTGTTTTTCCAACTCCTCAACATAAAGGAGGTGAGGAAATTTGCCGACGGTAGAACTACGTCCAAATGAATCGCAAGAACAATTGTTGCGTCGCTTCCGCAAAAAGATTGCCAAGAGTGGTGTTCTCAGCGCAGTGCGTCGCAAACGCTGGCACGTATCCAAGAGTGAATTGCGTCGCATCCAACGAAAGAAGTCAATTCGCCGTAAAAAGAGCATCTCGCGTTCAAAGCGCCAGAAATCAGCTGCGTAATCGAATGATTCGATTAATTGCATCATTTAGAATCAAAACAGGATCAGGCATTTATTTGCCTGATCCTGTTTTGATTCTTGAAGAATTGGAAATATCTTTTAGTACGAATCGAGCACTTTCATGTAGTTCGCGCGTTCAAAGGCTGCTTCATTGCCGCTCATTTCCTGGCTAAGGCTGCCTTGCATTTGTTGGATGGATTCATACTCATGATCGACAAGCCACTCTTCGAGTTTGGCAATCAACTCTTGAGCGTAGCCGGTCCCATTTTTGAGCAGCGCCGAAGCGCTCATGGCGACATTTGCGCCAGCCATCATGCTTTTTATAATATCTTCTACCGTGTGCACGCCACTCGTCAAAGCGAAGTCGAGTGCCACGCGTCCCTTCAAAATAGCAATCCAGCGTAGGGGGAGAAGCAGTTCAGCCGATGTACTGAGATGCAAATCTGGCACTACTTCCAGCGCTTCTAAATCGAAATCAGGTTGATAGAAGCGATTGAAAAGCACCAAGCCATTTGCCCCTGCATCAGCCAGTTTTTTAGCAAAGTTCGGGAGTGCTGTGATGAATGGGCTGATTTTCACGGCCAGGGGGATACGGATTGTTTTGCGAATATCTTCGACAACTTTCAGATAGGCGGCTTCAACTTCATTTCCGCTGAACGCGGGATCTGTTGGAAGGTAATAGAGGTTGAGTTCCAGAGCATCAGCCCCGGCGGCCTCAATTTTTTGCGCATATTCAATCCAGCCGCCTGTTGAAACGCCGTTGAGACTGCCAATAACCGGGATAGAAACGGCCGCTTTGAGGTTGCTGATATGTTGCACGTAGTTTTCAGGCGCCAGACTAAATTTGCCGACTTCGGGCAGGTGGGTCATAGCTTCGGCGAAGCTATGCGTGTCGCGGCTCAAAAAATGATCGAGTTCCAGACTTTCTTTGATAATTTGCTCTTCAAAAAGCGAGTAGACCACCACCGCGGAAACACCAGCTTGTTCAAGTTGTTGCACGCTTTGGACTGTTTCTGAAAGCGGCGATGCTGAAGCGACCAGGGGGTTTTTTAATGCCAGACCAAGATATTTCGTTTTTAAATCAACCATTGTTTTTTCCCTTTTCTGTGAGAAATTGATCCGGGATGGCAGTTCTGTTGCCATCCCGGAAATGATTATTTACTCGTTTGTCTCGTCATTATTGTCATAGCTCATGCTGGCCATTTGTTGGTATAGCTCCCAGCGAGCATTGACATCTGCCTGGGCGGTCTGCATAAGTTGTTCGGCGCGCCCTTCATCGCTGAGTGTCAACATGCTGTAGCGGGTTTCGGTGTATGCCGCTTCCTTGACAGGGATGGATGGGGCTTTTGAATCCAGATTGAGCGGATTTTTGGATTTTGCAATCAAATTTGGGTTGTAGCGGTAGAGCGGCCATAGACCCGATTTGACAGCCATATCTTGATGACTGAGTTGGTCGGTGAGATCATAGCCGTGGTTGATACAAGGGCTATAAGCCAGGATCAGGGAAGGGCCATCGAAGGCATCTGCTTCGCGGAATGCTCGCAACGTTTGCATATCACTGGACCCCATGGCAACTTGTGCCACATAAATATAACCATACGACATGGCGATCATCCCCAGGTCTTTGCGCGGGATGCCTTTACCGTTGGCAGCAAACTTGGCGACCGCGCCCATAGGCGTAGCTTTGGATGACTGCCCGCCAGTATTGGAGTAGACCTGTGTATCGAGTACCAATACATTGACATTGCGTCCTGAAGCCAGCACGTGATCCAGGCCGCCGTAGCCAATATCGTAGGCCCAGCCGTCGCCACCAACGATCCAAATGCTTTTTCTGACCAGCACATCAGCCAGACTGAGCAGGTCTTTGGCTTGGGGATTATCGCTGCCCGCTAATTTCTTTTTTAGTTCATCTACGCGGGTGCGCTGTGCCTGGATTCCGGTTTCATCGCTCTGATCGGCGATCAACAGTTCGTCTGCCAGATTATTCCCAATCAGGTTTGTAAGTTGATGTACCAGTTCGCGAGCATATTCATTTTGCTTATCAACTGTCAGGCGCATTCCCAGACCGAATTCTGCATTGTCTTCGAAAAGTGAATTTGACCATGCCGGACCGCGGCCATCTTTATTGACCGAATAGGGGTGTGTGGGCAAATTGCCACCGTAGATACTGGAGCAGCCAGTCGCGTTAGCGATGACCATACGGTCGCCAAAGAGTTGGCTGGCAAGTTTGATATAAGGGGTTTCTCCACACCCGGCACATGCGCCGGAGAATTCGAATAGTGGTTGCAAGAGTTGGGAATTCTTAATGTTGGTAGGGTCAAATTTGGTGCGGTCGGCTTCGGGAATGGAGAGGAAGAAATCCCAATTGATGGATTCAGACTCGCGGATGGGAGGCTGGGCAGCCATATTGAGTGCCTTGCGTTTTGGTTGGGATTTATCTTTCGCCGGACAAACCTGGACACAAAGTTGGCAGCCAGTGCAATCTTCAGGAGCGACCTGAATGGTGAAGGCCGAGCCGGGGAATTCCTTGAATTTGCCATCAATATGCTTGAATGTAGCAGGGGCATCTGCCAGGAGGGCAGGATCATATACTTTTTGGCGGATCACTGCATGGGGGCAGACAAAGACGCATTTCCCACACTGGATGCAGAGATCATCTTCCCATACAGGAATATCCAGCGAGATATTGCGTTTCTCCCATTGCGTTGTAGCTACCGGATACGTTCCGTCAATGGGCATCGCGCTGACGGGCAGTGAGTCGCCATCGCCAGCGATAATTGTTCCGACGACTTCGCGTACGAATTTGGGCGCTGCATCGGAAACCGGTTTGCGCATGGTCAGATCGCTGGTAGCTTTGGCGGGCACATCTACCTTGCGCAAGTGAGCCAGTGCCTGATCGACCGCTGCATAATTCTTCTGAACCACAGTTTCGCCGCGCTTCCCATACGTTTTCTTGATCGAAGCTTTGATGGCAGCAATGGCCTCATCCTGTGGCAGTACGCCACTGATATAGAAGAAAGCTGTTTGCATGATCGTGTTGATACGACGCCCCATGCCCGCTTTTTCGGCAACGCGGTACGCATCAAGGATATAAAACTGCAAACCTTTCTCGATAATTGCCTTTTGAACTTCTTTCGGAAGTTGGCTCCAAATCTCATCCGTATCATAAATGCTATTTAGCAGGAAAACGGCTCCCGGCTGAGCGTATTTGAGCATATCAATTTGTTCAAGAAAGTTGAACTGATGGCAGGCAACGAAGTTTGCCTGGCTGATCAAATACGAAGCCCGAATGGGTTCAGGGCCAAAGCGCAGGTGTGAAATGGTCTTGGCGCCTGATTTTTTCGAGTCGTAAACGAAATATCCCTGAGCATAGTTGTCGGTTTCTTCACCAATAATCTTGATCGAGTTTTTATTGGCACCCACGGTGCCATCTGACCCCAACCCAAAGAAGACCGCGCGGACGGTCTTTTCGCCTTCGATCGAAAATTCAGGCTCATATTTGAGGCTGGTATGGCTGACATCATCGTTAATGCCGATGGTGAAATGGTTCTTAGGCTTGGCATTTTCCATATCATCATAAATGCCCTTGACCATGGCTGGCGTAAATTCTTTGGATGAAAGGCCGTAGCGCCCGCCAACAATGCGGGGGGCATGTTCAAAGGGCGCGATGCCTTCGGCAACGGCTTCGGTGACGGCGGTAACCACATCCTGGTAGAGCGGCTCGCCTGATGCGCCCGGTTCTTTGGTGCGGTCGAGTACCGACAGTACTTTTACGCTGGCAGGTAGAGCTTCCACAAAGTGTTTTATCGAGAAGGGTCGATACAAGCGCACTCGCAGCACACCTACATTTTTGCCCATCGCGTTCAGCGCTTTTGCCGTTTCGGCAACTGTCTCGCCACCCGATCCAATAATTACAATCACATGTTCGGCATCAGGAGCGCCTTCATATTCAAAAAGTTTGTATTTACGGCCTGTGAGCGCCGCAAACTGATCCATGTATTTTTGCACAATATCCGGGCAGGCCTCGTAAAACGGATTGACCGTTTCGCGCGCCTGGAAGAAAACATCTGGGTTTTGCGCTGTGCCGCGGATTACTGGATGATCGGGTGAAAGACCGCGGGCGCGGTGCGCATGGACATAATCGTCATTGATCAGTGCTCGAATGGTTTCTTCGGGCAGCATTTCAATTTTGCTGACTTCGTGTGAAACGCGGAAACCTTCAAAGAAGTGAATAAAAGGGACACGCGTTTCCAATGTTGCCGCGTGTGCGATCAGGGCAAAATCGTGCGCTTCCTGCACCGAACCTGAACCCAACATTGCCCAACCTGTCGAACGGGCTGCCATCACATCTGAGTGATCGCCGAAAATCGAGAGCGCCTGAGCGGCAATTGAACGCGCCGAAACATGAAAAACCGCCGAGGTCAGTTCACCCGCAATTTTGTACATATTGGGGATCATTAACAACAGCCCTTGCGAGGCCGTGAAGGTTGTTGTCAGAGCGCCGGTTTGCAGCGCGCCATGCACTGCTCCCGCTGCGCCGCCTTCGGCCTGCATCTCAACCACTGCAGGCACTGTTCCCCATAAATTTTTTCTGCCCTGAGCCGACCACGCATCGGCATGTTCGCCCATATTCGAAGAGGGCGTGATGGGGTAAATGGCAATTACTTCGTTGGTTTTGTGTGCAATTGTGGCAACAGCTTCGTTGCCATCCAGCGTTTTGATAATCTTTGTCATTTAATTACTCCGTTAGGCTACATATCGACCGCTTGTTGGGGATCGACTCAATACGCGTGCTGTGGAACCGGTTTCATTCCAGTCTAAAAGTTTATATTACCGTGTGATTTGGAGCTAGTTATGTTTAGCATCAAAAACTTAGTGACCTGTCATATACCGGACAAAAGCGGTTTGGTTTGTAATAGAAGCGGATGCAGCGGACTCGCTCAGGGGTGTTTCAGTGCAAAAAAGGTTATTCTCTCTTTGTTGGCGCAACTTCCCGAAAGAGAATCCACTGCCCCTTGCGCTGATCCACGCTCTGGACGGCGCGGTCGAAATACAGTTCGAAATAACGCGCATCTTCCGTGCGCACCAGAAAATAAAATCGCCCCACGCCATACGAACCGCGCCGGATGGCTTTTTTCATGCTGCTGGGGCGCATATTATGCCCCATCGCGCCGCGCCGCTCGAAATCTTGCCACTGCTGGATGAGTTCTGCAACTTGATAGGTTTCATCCCCCCAAATGAACCTGTCCGGGCAATGGGGAGTTTTTTCCGCCGCGGGCGGACGCTCAAATTCTACCTGAATACTCTCGCTGATAAATCGCAGGGCTTTGAATTCCATCATGATTCGTTATACTGATCTGTGTCGGATGTCTGTATGCCGCGGCGGATAGCTTTCTCGCCAAAGCGTTCCTGAAGATTGCTCAACGTCTCGCGGAGTTGTAAATCCTTTTTTATATTCGGATCCCACAGACCCAATTGACGCGGCAACGCTTCGAGATTGCTCACGCCAACCCCCAAAAGGCGAATGTCTTTGCCCTGGCTCCAGGACTCATCAAAAAGTTGCTCCGCCGCCCGTTGGATATCTGCCGCGTCGCGGGTCGGTTGTGATAACGTGGTTTGGCGCGTGAGGGTGCTGAAATCCGGCCAGCGCAGTTTAATTTTTACCGTGCGGGCGGTGAGTTCCTGCTTTTTTAATGCGCGGGCAATATGCTCGGATTGTTGTTGTAAGGTTTTTCGCAGCACGCTTTCGTCGCGGGTATCTTTAGTATAGGTGGTTTCCTGGCTGATGGATTTGGCCTCATGCTCAGTAACGATTGGTCGCGTGTCGATGCCGCGAGCGCGTTTAGCGAGGTCCCAACCAATTTTACCAAAATGCTTTGCCAGTTGTTCCGCGGGGATACTCGCTAAATCGCCGATGGTTTGCACACCCAAAGGGGTTAGTTTTTGCGCAGTTTTCGGGCCTACGCCCCACAGCATCTTCACAGGCAATGATGCCAAGAATTCAGCCTCACTCCCTGCGGGGACAATTGTCAGCGCATTGGGTGGCACCCCACCCTGAGCCGCGCCCTTGCCGACATCGTTGGCAATTTTGGCGACAAGCTTGTTGGATGCGATCCCCAATGAGCAGGGCAATCCCAATTCTCTCTGAATTTTTGCCTGGAGTTCGCGCCCCAGCGTAGCGGCATCCGTGGTCAGATCGCTGACATCGAGAAAAGCTTCATCTATTGAGAGTTGTTCCACCAGTGGGGTGAGTTTGTGCAGCCGTTCCATCACCTGGTGCGAAGCTTTGCGATACTCGCTATAGTGCGGCGAAACAACTTTCAGGTGTGGGCATTGGCGCAGCGCCTGCGCCATCGGCATGGCTGAATGCACTCCAAAGGCTCGCGCCGCATACGAGCACGAAGAGACTACCCCGCGTTCATCAGGCCGCCCGCCGACGGCAAATGGCAGCCCGCGTAACTGTGGATCGAGTTGCTCTTCCACAGCGCAGAAGAAGGCATCGAGATCGAGGTGGACTATTTTGCGAGTCTTCATATTTTTTCACCACGGAGTCACGGAGAACACAGAGATGCTTCACTCTTTTTTGAGAGAACTCCGTGAACTTTGTGTCTCTGTGGTGCGCCTTTGCGCTTTTGTGTGCGATTTATAGAACCTCAATAACACCTGTTGAGCCATCCACGCGCACGCGCTGACCGGTTTGCAGGCGCGTGGTGGCCTTATGTACGCCCACCACGGCGGGGATACCGTACTCGCGCGCCACTACTGAACCATGTGTCATCATCCCGCCGACTTCCATCACCAGCCCGCCTGCGGTCAAAAAGAGCGGCGTCCAGGCCGGATCGGTGCCAGGGCAGACCAGAATTTCACCTGGCTCAAGTTGCGTGCCATGTGGATTGAGCACCACGCGCACCAGACCTTCGACCATGCCCGGTGAGACAGGGTCACCGACAATCGCATCGCTATCGCCCTCGGGGGTGGCTACCCCCTGGTAGAAGGCGGTGCCATCACTGAGTAGCACGCGCGGAATTTGCCTGCGCTGCATCTCGCGGGAGCGGACGGCGCGGCGCTGGGTAATTTTTTCCCGCAGGGATGCCCACAGATGATCTTTTGCAAATGTGCTGATTTCATCCAGCTCGTTTATAAATAAGAAGAATAGATCATCAGCGTGTTCCAACAGACCGGCGGCGGCAAAATCTTCCCCGGATTGAAGCAGCTTTGCGCGGATGATGCCCATCATGCGGATGGCAAAGAACTTGGGCGCTTCACGCATCCCGGCGGCGGCGCGGTAGCGGTGCGCGGCCCAGCGCACCAGCCGCGCTTTGAACCAGCCGCCGCGCAAGCTGCGCACCCCGATGACAAGTTTTTCGATGGCTGTCTGGGCGGCTTGTGTGCCGCGCGCAAAGACAATATCTGGTGCCAGAGCAGGGTCTTCGATTTGCAGATAACTTTTCAGGGTTTGGAATATAGGCTCCGGTTGCTCGCGCCAGCGCGGTCGGCCAATATCAATTTCACCCAAGCCGCGCATACCAAATTCGGCAAGAAACGTCCCCACAACTTGCTGTGCGACGGCGGGCAATTCAGCCGCCAGATAGCGCGTCGTTAATTCTTCGGCAGATTGATTTTCAAACGCTTTAAACGATTCTGTATCGGCGCGTACACTTTGGGCGGTATGCCACAGGGCCAAATCCATTTCGGTGGTGACGTTGTTAGGCAGGCCGCGGGCAACTTCTAAATAAAGTGTGTTGAACTGTGGGTTGCCAGTTTGTTCGGCGACGGCCAGACTGAAGCGCTGTAAGATACCAAAGAAAGGCGCCATTCCGGCCACTACCGGGGGAACTCCCTGAGGAATGACAAAATCTGAGAATAATAATTTGGCCTCGTGGAGCAGACCCATGCGCGCCGAAAATTGCTGCCAGATGTCGCCCGTCCCGGCCTCCGAATCTTGAGTTTGTTTCACCTGTTCATCGAATGCCCGGCGCACTTTTCGGGTTTGATCTTCAGGGGAAATCAAAATGCGAATCACGCGTCCAATGAAGGGCACTAGAAAACCGGCCAAATTTCTCATTGTCCGCAAACTGGGTCGCTTATGAATGGGAGCGAAACGCGGATATTTGACAAGTTCTGCGCTGATCTGGGCTACACCAGGGTCAATCGAGCGGATGGCGGTGGGGTAGGCTTTATGGCCTTGCGGCGAACGCAAAATCGGTGTGACATTGATCCACAGGCGCTCGCCCGCCGAGAAAAACGCGCTCTGGCTTTCGATGGTATGTTCCAAACCGAATAACCGCCCGCCGCCTGTCAGAACCATTTTCATCACATCCTGCCCCAGCGGCGTGAGCGGTTCCATAATACCCTGTATCGTATGGAATCCAATCATGAAGCGCAATGGTTCGGCTGTCAGGTTTTCGGGCAGCGGAAATAGCGAAGTGATCGGGCGCGATTGCAGGATGTGGAGTTCGCCCTCGCCTTGTGGGAAATGGGCAGGGGGTGAGGGTGGGAGATAGGCCCATTCAATATCTTGGGGAAATCCATAAAGGACCTGAATCCGTTGACCGAGTTTTGCCAGTTCTAGGATGATGTTATCGGGGATGGCCTGAAGCTGGTCGGCTTCGGTGGGGCGGATTTCTACGCCCCCGGCCGGATTTGCCGTAAACAGGGTGGCTTTGCTGCCCAGGGATTTATGGGTGATTTTGAAGCGGTCATTGCGAGCCGCAGGCGAAGCAATCTGTTTGTTAGGGGGAGATTGCTTTACCCCTTCGGGGTTCGCAATGATATTGACGACATAATGATCTGGATCAACGTGCCCGCTGACGAGGGCTTCACCCAGTCCCAGGGTGGCATCGATGACAGTTTCGTTGCGGCATCCGGTGAGCGGATTAGCAGTGAAGAGCACGCCTGATGCTTTGCTTTGCACCATATTTTGCACGATGACGGCCAGCGCAACGTCTTGATGGGGAATGTGGTTACGAGTACGGTACCCGATGGCGCGCGCCGTCCACAAGCTGCCCCAGCATTGGACGACGGCTGTGAGCAAGGCTTCATCGCCGATGACGTTGAGGAAGGTATCTTGCTGCCCGGCGAAAGAAAGATCGGGCAGGTCTTCGGCGGTGGCGGAGGAGCGTACGGCCACGGGATGCGCGCCAAGCCAGCGCCAGGCGATCTCCAGGGCGTAGGGAATCGCCTGGGGAACAGTCCCCAACTCGAACTGAGCCCGAATTTCCCGTGAAAGGGCTGTTAAGACTTCGGGGTTTGATAAATCTGCCTCGGCCAGTTTTTCCCGAATAAGATCACCCAAATAGTTGACTTGCACAAATTCACGATAGCAGGCCGTAGGGATGATGAATCCGCCAGGCACGGGGAAGTTAGCGCGCGCCAGTTTGACGAGATTCAGCCCTTTGCCGCCGAGGTCTTCCAGTGTAGCAGCGGACGATGTGAGGGGCACGAAAAGTTGGGGGAGAGAAGCGGGAGTGACCATAATTTAAGTATACCCCCGAAAAAGAAGAACTCCGAGGCCGCGTAGCCCTCGGAGTTCTTCACTGTTCATCAGGGAACCCAGACGGTATAGGATAGCCCGATGACCCAATTTGCAATTTCGCTGCCGCGGTTCTCGATTTTGTCAATGTGGAAGTAGCCATAGGTTCCTCCCGCCGTCAAATAGCAGTAGGTTTCTCCTGTATGGACGATGATACCGGTATTCCATGCGGGAATGGCGCGGCAGGTATCATAAGATGGCGATGATACGCTTGCCATCATGATGCCTTCGCCCTGACTTACATTTTGGCCGAGGCTGTGATCTGGATAATCGGAATTGGCTGCCATAAAGGCGAGTTCTTTTGCCCCGCTGAAATCCATATCGGCAGTTTCTTCAGTTGTGTACCAATCGCCAAATTCGGCATAATTCGAGCGGGTTTGCACGGATGGCGCGGCTGCGGGCGCTACAGGTGTGTTGGTAGGCAGCGTTTCCAGTTTGGGCGTGGGTGTTGCCGCGGGTATATTTACCTGTTCTTGTGCCTGCGCTGTTGTTACCTGATTCGCGTTTCCAAGACATTGTTCAAGCCGCAAAGTAGGGATTTGAAGCTGAATCGGGTTGAGCGGCCAGGGCTGCCCATCACCAACGGCATCACCCCAATCGCCTGTGGCAACCTGATTTCCGGCCGTATCCTCAGCGTAAAGGATGAGTTCAAGCGAATAATTATCTCGCAGAATTGAGTCGAGATCATCCGTTTGTTTATTCATGGTGAATGCATAGCGATCATTGCCAATTGGTGTCATTGCATCTGCCTGGCCGCCATTTGGCCCTTTCTGGTCACCATTGAATAGCCTCAGCACACCTGCATTTGTAATCAAGGCGCTGCTGGTCACTTTGGCAGAGATCGTCACTTCCGTTGGGCCGCAGGTATCGTTGAGATAATAAAACGTATTCACGGAAACCTGAACGTCGGAGATTGTGAGATTGCTGCCGCTATTTTGCGCTTGCAGGGTTTGTTGTACGATTTGGGACTGCGCTTCGGCTGTCTGGTTGGTGTTGATCTGCTCATCGGATGGTTGAGGGGCAGTTACTGTTGCAATGGGCAGGTTGCAGGCGGACAGGATGATTTGCAGGATTAAAATATTTACAAGTAGTACGATGGTTCTTTTCATGACGTTTTTCCTTTACTTTTCAGTGAGATAGCTATACTCAATCGTCAAGGACGGTGCGCTGCCCTGGTAAGAGATATAATCGCCCGTGCCGTTGCCATAATTGCTATTATCAAACGCTGCGAATATTTGTAACATCTTCGAATTGCGGTTAATGCTTGTTTTGACAAATGATACAACATCAATGGTTGTCGGGCAGCTTGTATGAGCGGTGGGTTGTTGGGGAGGCCCACCGTAATCGCTGACCTCCAGGATTCCGACATCAATGAAGCCTATGTACAGGTTGTCAAGAGAAAATGGGTTTCCGGTAACTGTGCAATTTCCCGGCTGAAAGACCGCTGCAAGAATGGTTGCCTGGGCCGGTAAACCAGAAATATCGAATGTCCAATACCCTTCACATCGCCACTCATCGTCAATTTCACCTACAATGGGAGGTGGCCCACCCACGATGAGATCAGGTGATCGTTTTGGGCAAAGAGACCCGCTGTTATTAGATACAAATACAGCCTTCATTTGTGCGGTAATTGTTACTGGTTCGGTAGTTGGAGCGATGACTACGGGTTCAATCGTAGGCTCAATCATAGCTTGAGTAGTGGGTGTATTGGGCGCCGCGAGTGCGGGAGGCTCAACAGGTGTTGGGACAGAAATTCCCGCGGGAGCTTGCCCTGTTAGATTGCAGGCAACCGATCCTAGAACTAAAACGAATAAAATATTGAGAAATTCTTTGTGATATTTCATTTTCATCCTCCGTGTTTTGTACTCGATACGCATTTCAAATTATGGATAAACTTCAATAGTAGTGTATGAAACGTCAATATATGTATTGGAAAGTGTGTCAAATCAAGGAACATACCATCGATGTTAATGTCCACTGTTGGGTTGTTACAATCGCCGCTACACACCCGTTGCTACGTCATGGTTTCGGCGTATATACAATCGTTAGCGTTGGCGTGTACGTGATTTGATCGGCTGTGTTGCCGGGATGAACATTGGCGGGCCTGATCATAAACTGAACACTATTGTCACCCAGTGCCTTGAACATCACACCGCTCACATTAAATTCACCGGAACAATCTTTCAACGTGCCTATCGACGTGGTTCCCAGACTGCTTGAAACAGCCGAAATGTCGAAGGGCTGGGTTAGCATCGGCAGCCCGATGGGCTTACAGGGACCGAGATTCAAGGTGGCGCTGTGCAATTCAGTGACGTTGTTTTTCAGGCTGCTGATGTCGAATTGGACGAAGCCAGTCATTTTATGGTCGTGTTCGTCATCACCAGCAATAATTGCGCCATACCAGGAATTTCCTTCATCTACATCGTACATCCCTGATTGAATGATAGGCGCAGATAAAGTGACCGATTGTATAGCCAGATTGATATAAACTGTATCTGTAGCTGTGGTAGGGTTGGCGCAATCACCGCCATGAGCCAGCAGTGAATGGGTAAGCGTCATTGGGGCGGAATTCGCGGGGACCACATAGCTAAAATTCCCATTGGGGTGTACGGAGTTGCCATCCAGATATACTCCGCACGAGGCATCGCTGACATTCCATTCCAGCTTGACGGTATCCCCTTCGTAGGCGGTGCTGGGACCGATAAATTGATTAATTTGCGGTGGGGTGAGCGGAGAGCCTACAACTGAGCAGGGGAGTACTTTGACATATTGGCGGTCCGAAACTACCCAATTGCCAGATGTGTCTTGCGCGGCCGCCCAATATTCCAATTGACCTTCTGCGCCGTCCAGGTAATCATCTGGCCGATTGGTTACAGAATCTGAATCAAATGTGAAGGTACTGGCTCCGTTATAAGTGAAATTGTGCCCATAATCCTGACCGATAACCTGTCCATTCTTGAGGTAATGAAATCTGAGTTGCGCCGTGTTTAACAAATCTGGGGAGATCAACTCGAACTGGAAGAAGGTACTAGTTGGTCCAACATCACTGCATCCGCCGTCATAGATTGTGGTTTGCGAGGCGCTGATGGATTTGATAGCGAGTCCTGGCGTCTGCGCTAGGCTTCCGATGAGTGTGTCTTGTTGCGGGGTTGCGGTTGGGTGAGGGATGCTGTTTCCGCTGGATGACTCCGAAGAATTTTGTGAAGGAACAGATGCACCTGTGGATGCGGCCACCGTCGCAGTTGTGGCTAGCGGTGGCAGGGTAACTTGTACCAGCGTTGGTTGAGTTTCTTCCTGTGCATGACCCAACTGGATGGGCTCCCCTCCGTTTGCAGCAGCCGGTGGTAATGTTGGTTGAACATTATTGGATGATAGGGAGGATGGCCCGATGGGCAGGTTGCAGGCACTAAGTACAAACATGAAAAACAACGCTATAGACCAGATGCGCGTTCCGCTTCGAAACTTATTTTTGGATGTTTCTGTTTGTGTGTGCATTTTTTTGCTCCTGCGTTCACGAATACTGTTCTTATGACAGCTCTGTAGTGAAGCTTACCCAAGTGCTCAGGGTTGGATTTCTCCAGTGCCGACTTGTTCTAGCCGATCGATGTGCATATAGCATAGTTGCCCTGATCGGTTACAAAAAACTGATGCTTATGTTCAGCATCAGTTTACAAAATACCTGTCTCAGGATTGTCTTTTTATTTTTGACCCCAAAGCGAACCTTAGGGTCAGACTATGGGGTCAAGTGCTACCCCTGGTTTCAATGTGATGACCCATTTGACGCAAGATCGCTATATCGCGTTTGATGGTGCGGTCGCTGACATTCAATATGTCGGCAAGATCGCCCACCGTAGGGGCTGCCCCCTGTACTTCGGCTTCAACCAGCAAGCGCAAAATGCGGTGCCGCCGAAGATCCGTTTTTCCTTCAATCTCGCCATCTTCTAGAGATTCTACCGTCCAGGTGACTTCCACATACTCGTCGTTTTGTAGGGGCCGCCCTGTGGGCGCGTCGATTTGAGGCAGGCTGATGCTGATTCTCTGGGGCTGTATTTTCCCCCAGGCAGTCATGATGCCGTGGTGTTCTGGTACATTCTCGAGACTGTATCTCTGCTGCTCAGAGGACAACCCTCGCAGACTTTCCATTAGTAACTGGTGCGCTTGTGTCAGCGCCTGATGTGCTTCTGGGATTCGCTGGTTCGCGATAAGACATTGATAGTGCCAGTATGGAAAGAGATAACTCTGATCCATATCTTTGCGCCAATTGGTGATGGCTCGCTCTGTGATTTGGAGCGCTTTCTCGGGCTGATTCACATGCAGATGCGCAATGCCGCGAAGAGCGCTGCAATACATCAGCATATCGTCATTGCCCAACTCATTGCAGATTTGCTCAGCCCTTTCGGCGGTTTCGATGGCAAGTTTGGGCTGATTGTTATCTATGAAAACCAGGATCAGCGGACGAAAACATTGCGCGGCAATCCATTTTTCTCCCCCCGCCAGTAATTTCTCAATACCGCTTTCCATCGGAGGAATGGCTTGATTATAGTTGCCCTCGCTGCGATACACTTCCCCCGATACTACCAGGCATTGCCCCTCGCCAACACTATCACCCATATCGCGGAAAGCAGCCAGGGCTGCATCTACTTCTCTACGAGCGCCTTTGAGATCGCCCAAAACGGTCGCTTTTAGCGATGCAAGGTTTGCTCGTGTCATGGCCTCACCGCGTCGGTTTCCTGTTAACTGGAAATTGTCAGCTGCATGAGCATATCCATCTAACGCCGCCGTAATATCCCCCTGGAGGAAATGAATATTCGCCAGGTTAAGCTGGGCGCGGCCCTCGGCGTAAAGATAGCCCAAATCTTGGCTGAGTTCTATGGAACGTTGATACAGCTTGCTGGCTGTTTCAAAATCTCCTTGTTCCATATGCGCAATGCCGGAAATGTGAACCTGATCAAGCTGGCCCATCACATTACCCTGGCGGGTGTAAATTTCCAGGGCGCGTTCGATTTCGGCCTGAGCTTTTCGATAATCTTTTATGCCCAGTAAAGCGTTCGCCAGAGCGTGGCGCGCCTGCGCCTCCATGTCGAAATCGTCATAGCTCGTAGTCAGGTTGACGGCATTTTCTAAAAGTGGGATTGCATCTTTCGGTTGCCCGCGCCAATTCCTAATCGTCCCGGCAATTATCAGCGCTTCAGTTTCTTGTAACTGATTGCCCAGATGCGCGGCAAGAGCCTGGGCTTTTTCTGTGTTTGCTTCTGCTTTGTCGTAGTCACCCGTTTGTGTTTGTAACCATGCTGTGAGTAAGAGAGTTTTTAGCGTTAAGTCAGGGGAATCCTGGCTTAATTGTTTCATGGTATCCAAATCTTTGGCTTGGTCATCGCGCCGGCCTAAAATTCGCAGCACTTCTGCGCGGGTGGTGAGCATAGCAAAATGCTCATCAGTCGTCAGTGAACTTGGTTCTATCTCTATCAACGCGATAGCTTGGTCGAAGAATTCCAACGCGCCCGTAAAAGCACTTACGGCCATGCTACTTTGACCAGCTCGGAAGTAGTAATTTGCGGCCTTATCAATATCACCTGCACTCTGATAATGCCAAGCCAGGTCTGCAAATCGTTCTGGGGATAGATTTAAAAGCGCTTGTGCGACTTGAAGATGCAGAGTTGTGCGCTGCTTATCATCGATCTCTTCGTAAACGACCAGATGGATTTTTTCGTGTGAAAAGCGATAGCCTTGCGCGGTTTCTTCTAAAAAATTATGCTGGATTAGCAGGCGGATTTTTGTCAACAAATCGTGAAGTTGCTCCCCGCTGGTTTTATGTAGTTCATCGAAGTGGAAACGTTTGCCCAGCACTGCAGCCAATTGAAGAGTCGGTTGCAAGGAATCGGGTAGTAATTTTACGCGCCGGGCGATCGTGCGTTCCACCGCCGGTGAGATGGGCAGTTCGGCATAATCTTCGGTCGTTGCATCCCAAGATGTACTCCACTTGCCGTTTTCATCCTGAGCGAGCAGTCCTTCGTCGTGCAGAGTGCGTAACGTCTCCAAAAGGAAGAGGGGGTTGCCGCCCGTTTCTTGGAATAACCGCTCCTCAAAGAGCGGTGCCGCACTGGTTAGCCCGAGGGCGCGCCGAACCAATTCGCCCGAACTGTCAGCGTTCAGGTTGTCTAGCACAATGCGCTGACGCACACCGGCTCGGTCCAGGGCATCTAGCTTCTCCCAAACGGCAGGGTTGCCGCGCGCCTCTGCGCCGCGATAGCTGCCAACCACCAGGATATATTCCCCTGTAATATGGCGCGCCTGCGCGATCAACAAATCCAGGCTATCTTCATCAGCCCAATGAATATCCTCGAGAATGAGCACCAAGGGCCTAATCTGCCCCCAGGCAGATAGTATGATAGCGAAGGCGCTCATCAGGCGTTCGTGCGACTGTTCAGGGGCCATCTCTGGCAATTTCGGTAAATTCTGCAACTTATCGGTCAAATTGGGGATGATTGTCCCCAACGCGCTGAGCCAGATTTCGTCAACTGCATACGCCAGTTGGTTTGCCCGTAAGGATGTCAACCCGCTGCTCAGCGCATTAACGATGACCTCGTAGGGGGTTGCCGTACCCGATTCACTACTATGCCCCCAAAGGACTTCCGCGCCGCGCCATTCGGCATCACGAGCAAATGCCTCTAGCAAGCGCGTTTTTCCCACGCCGGAACTGCCCTCCACGAGAACGGTGCCGCCTGTGGCGGCCATGCTGCTTTCCAGGTGTCGCAATAGATACTCACGTTCCTCATCTCTGCCAAGGATGGGGATTTGGATGCTTTGTGCATCATCTTGCTGCCACGGGGTTCCGGGTGGGGTAATCACCGGAGGTAAATAGGGGCTGCCTTTCTGTGTGGCGCGCACGGCGATTTCGCGTGCCAGGGCTTTGGTTTCTTCATCCGGTTCAACCCCTAATTCATCATCCAATATTTTGCAACAAAGGGCGTATTGGTTCAGAGCGGCATCAGTTTGGTTTAACGCATAGTGCAAACGCATTACTGCGCGGTGTGCAGATTCGCGGAAGGAATCGGCTCTGGTCAGTCTTTGGGCATAGTCTAATGCTTGAGTGTAGTGTCCCGCCGTTTTTTCGGTATCCACCAAAAAATCCAGGGATCGCAGATACAATTCGCGCAGGTGCTCGCGTTCAACCAATACCCAATCATCATAGAAACCTTCTAATAAATCCCCGCGATAAAGATCAACTGCCTGACGAAGATTTTCGGTATCGTGTTGAACTACCTTGAGATTTTTCTTTGCTAAAGATGCAAAAGTCTCAGCATCTACCCACAGCGGGGCTTCAGGAGAAATCTGGATATGATCTGCCACTGTTTCAAGCAAGCCACCTGGTAAATCTTTGCGGAGGTGCCACAGCGCCTGTGTAAGCGCACGGCGGGCCTGCCCTTCAGGGGTTTCAGGCCATAAAACCCCAATTAGCTTCAGGCGCGGCTGCGGAATTTTGCGGTTCAACAGCAAATAAACCAATAGCGCGCGCGCGGAAACAGACCTTGGCAAGTGTATTTGTTTGCCATTATGAAATAGCGATAGAGCGCCAAATAAATGTACTTGAAACTGAGTACCTAGCATATGGACTAATTATATGTAAATTATCGGACAAGGCAATAAGGAGAATGGTACTGGGATTACTCAGGTGTAGTGATTCCTGGCGAATTGTTGGTCGTCTCAAGTGTGGGGATATTCGCGCTCATATTGCAGGCCAGTACGATGAGCGCTGTGACACATAACGCTTTTCAGGAAATAGGCATGGCATGATTCTTTTCAATCCGCTACGCAAGCCTTTATGGTTTGCGTGATTTTGGCCTGCTGGATATGACTACAAGTGGCAGGATAAATGCCCCAGTGAAACTGGCGCAGATGGGGAATTTCCATACCGGACGGGATGAACTGGCTACCTCGGGGGTGGTTACTGTTTCTTGGAGGTCTGATTCTGCTTCCTGTGCGGGCGGCGTGGTTGGCGCGGCTTCGATGAGGGGCGTTGACTCTGGTAATGGAGTCTCCTCCGTTGAGGCTGTAGCTCCCTGCGTATTCGGGAATCCCCAGTCGGCCAGGCGCGTAGTGATTGTGCCGCGTCCGCCCGTCGCCGTGTAAAAATTCGTCATTGCATTGCCATCACGTTGAGCAGCATATTCGCGCGATAAATACGAATAATACGCGTACTCAGCGGGTGAGAACTCCGTATCGGTGAGTAGAATCACCGCCAGGTTAAAATCGGTTTGAGCTGCCGGGTAAGCTGGATCGCGTGGCCCGCCTGCCGCGTTCATAATATCTGTAATCGTGTAGGTATCCACACGATTTGCGGTAACGCGCTCCGTGTTTGTCAGATCAGGATCATGCAACACATGCACATCCGGAACTTCTTCGGGGGGCATCATGCCCATTAAATACAGTTCCAGAGGGGCGTATGACGCTTCGCTCCAGCCCGCTTTGAAGGTGCCATCGTTATTCGGCGAGAAAAAATATAAATTATCGGGCGTTTCGTATCCTTCGCTCATCACGCCGTTAATATCGGTGGTGCCGAGCCAATGTGAGCCATTCGAAATCCCCAGCGTTTCTCCGGCAAAAGCAGCCCAGGCATGACCGACCTCATGGTTCAGCAGTTCAAAGCCCGAATACATCATTGCCAGCAAACGCCCCTGAGAGCCATATTCTGCCGTGTAATCGGTGCGGTTCAATCCGATATTTGCTGCCGGGTTACGCAGGCCACCGGCATGAGCTTTCATCCCTAAATCGCCGCGCACAACCATAAAATTGATAAAGTCAAACTCATCCGGGTAAATTGAGTAGAATTTCTTGGCAATCGCTGGCCCGTTGTAGTCTGTGATATTTGGGAAACTACCGGTGTAGGTTTCCCCGGCAGGATCGGTGATGAAAAATGCATATTCGGTGGCAGCCAGACCCCCACTGGCTTGTTCGACAGGAAAAATAAGTTTGGGTGAGACAATTTTTAAAGCAATAAAACTAATTTCTTCGCTCTGTCCAGATGTATATGTAACCGTAGCCGTAAGCCACAACGTCGCCAAGTCAACGGTGTTTTGGTCGTTATAAGCGATAGGGAAGAGAAGATCGTCCGGATACATGGATGGGTTGATTCCCCCCAGAGAATAAACACTATCCCCAGCGGTGCGGTCGCCGTTGCTGCCATCGTCATAAAGCTGGTAGACGGGTTCATCGGCGAAATCGGGTTTAATTGTCACGCTGGTTATATTTCCACTGGTATAAATTTCAAGTGTACTTTGGTCTTGTCCATCATCATAGATAGCTGTCGGCGTAAAACGGTAGTAAATATCGGCCTGTGCCATCACCGGGCGGATTGAGATGGATGAAACTACGGCTACTGCCAAAATAAAAAAGATACTAACCAGTTTTTTTGAGTTCATGTTCATTCCTTCAGTTTAGCCCAGCCAGAATTTGCAGCAATTCCGTGTTTTCTGGAATATCTTGCATACCATGTCCGTAATGGATATAGCGCACCTGTCCGTTTTTATCAATAATGCTCTGTGCGGGCATGCGCCCTAACTTGAAGATTTTTACTTCTTGTCCGTAGCGTTTAAGTACCGTATGTTTGGGGTCGGGTAATCCCACGAAGGGGAGTTGATGTTCAGCCCAGTAGGCTTTGAAGGCTTGGGCATTTTCTGGCCCCACAGCGATAATTTCAGCATCCTGGGCCTGGAATAATTCGTAATCCTGGCGCAACTGCGCCATGTGCCGGCGGCAGAAAGGTCAGACAAAGCCGCGGTTGAATACCAGAATTACGTTTTTTTGCGCTCGAAAATCAGCGAGTTTTACAAGCTTGCCGTTGAAATCAGCGAGTTCAAACTCAGGGGCTGGGGTGTTAATTTCTATTCGACTCATTGTTCAATTAGCGCAATTCTCTGCCAAACGGGAATAAAGCCAGCGGAATCAGCTTAAAATGCTGCTTGGCAAATGGAATACCAACGATCGTAATTGCCAAAATCAGCCCGTGGACGAAGTGCGAAACCGCAATTTCCCAACCGAAGATAATTGCCCAGATGATATTGAACAGCAAACTGAGCGGGTTGTCGAATTCCTCGGCGACGACAATTTCGCGTCCGAAGGGGGTCATCGTGGCAATGCCCAGCTTGATGGCTTGTTTACCGAAGGGGATGCCGATGATCGTCAGGCAAAACAATAACCCGCCGATGATATACCCCAGTCCGGAGAGAAAACCGCCAAAAATTAACCAGACGAGATTACCTAAGAAACTCATAAAAGACTCCTTTTGAAAACTTTGTTTTTTGCTGTGCTACTGGTGTATACGAATTCTTTATAGTCCAGTTGCAAAGCAGATCGGAAATAATGGTATCATGTTTTTAATTTCCTGGTGAAAGGAGCCGCGTCGTATGAAGCGAGCCGTGAGTATCAGTTTGGGAAGTTCTGCGCGTGATAAGAAAGTCGTCGTCGAATTTAAGGGCGAGGCGATTCAGGTGGAGCGCATCGGCACCGATGGGGATGTGGAGAAAGCCAAACATCTCTACGCTGAACTCGATGGTCAGGTGGATGCCTTTGGGGTGGGTGGTGTGGATTTATATCTGCGCCTGGATGGACGCGAATACCCGCTCAGGGCGGCATTGAAACTGGTTGAGCAGGTGAAACAAACCCCGGTGGTGGATGGACGTGGTCTGAAACACACCCTTGAGCGACGGGTTTTTGAATTGGCGGCACCCGCGCTGCACAACCTGCTTAGCGGAAAACAGGGCGAAATTGACGGGCTGCTCATCGATGGCGTGCCACATTTTCGGCAGGCTTTTATCCCGGTGGCGGTGGATCGCATTGGGCTGGCGCGAGCGGTCAGCGAAGTCAGCCAGGATGTCATTTTTGGTGATCTGATGGTGGCCCTGGATATTCCCTTACCAGTTCACGGCTTGCGCAATTTCAAGCGCGTCGCTCGGTTGATGCTGCCCTTTGTCAGTCATTTCCCCATGAGTTTGCTCTTCTACGGCAGCAGCGGCACAGAGCATGAATCCAAATATCAGAAATTTTGGCTTGAATCGGATTTGTTGGCTGGGGATTTTCTCTTTATGAAAAAATACCTGCCCCAAAATTTGCATGGGAAAACCGTGATTACCAACACCACTACTCCCGAGAATGTTGATTTTTTGCGTCAACGTGGAGTGTATTTAATGATTACGACGACCCCGCGCTACGATGGACGCTCCTTTGGCACGAATATGATGGAAGCCGCCCTGACTGCCTACGCAGGCAAAGGCCGCCCGCTCAGCGATACTGAATTGAATCAACTGATCGATCATCTGGATTTGCGCCCCAGTGTGGAGTTGCTTTAATCTGAGATTTTGGTTGTGAAATATGAAAATAAGCATATAAGAGCTAAATGGGCTTCTTCGCGTCCACCGGCAGCTATTGCTCGGTCGGTTCCTGGCGATTGATGACATACGAAAAAAAGCCCTGGATTGCAACAGGGCTTTTTATTTTCAAGATGATGGGATTGTAGGGAATACCGCTTGGATCAAGACGATTTTTCCTTCTCTTTTTTAAGCTTGCGTTTATCTTTGATGCTTAACTTGGGTTTTTTCTTTTCTTCGCGTTTCCCTTTGTCTTTCTTACCTTTTTCAGACATATCTACACCTCTCTATTGGCTATATTTGCCGAACGGTCCAGGCGCAACTGTACTGCGCTATATTGATTATATACCAAAATCAACCTGCGCTTGGATCATTTCCCCCAACGCGGCTGCCAATCTGAAATCCAACTATTCGTCAGGCGTACCATTTCGCTGCCGTCCGGGCGAATGGCATAAATCTCGTTATTGCCATCGCGAAATGATGTGAACGCGATCCACTCGCCATCGGGCGACCAGCTTGGCCCCAAATTGTCGCCGCCGTGGGTCAGTTGGCGCAAATTGTTGCCGTCTAGGCCAATGATAAAAATATTGTGTTCGCCGCGTGGCCCGGCGTAAAAAGCCAGCCACTGCCCATCGGGCGAAAAACTGCTACGCCCGCCCATTTTTTCGAGAGCAGTAATCTGGCGCAGATTACTGCCATCGGCATTCATCACATAAAGCTGCCGGTCGCCAGTGGTTGAAGCTGCAAAAGCAATTAACCTGCCATCCGGCGACCAGGTGGGGTCAATTTCATCGGTAGGCGCGTCTGTCAGGGGGCGTGGGTGGCTGCCATTGCGATTCATCAGCCACAGCGATTGATTGCCACTGGCATTCGTGAACACAATCGTCTGCCTATCAGGGGAGATTTCGGGCGCATACAGGCTGCCGATCCCCTCGGTTAATTGTTCTAAACCGCTGCCATCCAATCGCATGGCGTAGATTTCAAAATTGCCCGTGCGCCGGGAAGAAAAAACAATCGTTTGCCCATCGGGGGAGAGCGAAGGATAGAAATTTGTCGCTTCAACATCCGTGAGTTGCACGCGTCCGCTGCCATCGGCGTTCATCAGGCAGATTTGGTCGAATCCGCCCACATAGCAGACGAAGACGATCTGCCCTTTCTGCTCGCCGGGGGGGATGTTCAGCGGGCCAGATACGGTGAGGGTCGGCTGAAGCATGGGAGTGGCTTCAAGCTCCAGGGATTGGACTGTCTCCCGCGGGGTTGGCGCGATCTTGGTTATCTGATCTTCGGGGGTAGGATGCGCTTCTCGTCCGATGGGCACGCGCAAAAGGAGTAGGGTTGTCACTGTTAGAAGGCACAACCCCGCCAATCCACAGCCAATCCCCCCTATTAGCCATTTATCAAATGTTCTCATATATGTTCGTGGCGCACTACCGCATCGAAGGGGCACTCGGCGATACAGTCTAAACAGCCCCAGCAGCGACTTGAGTCGATGAAGGGTGCATCTTCGCGGTCGAAACGCCGGAAAGCGCTGCCGCGGCAGGCTTCACCGGCCAAGCATTTGCGGCAGGCGTGGCACAGGTCGTCATCGACTTTGAGCATGATCGTGCGTGCGGTTCCTACGGACATGGGGGTTATTTTACCATTCCCCGATATTTTTCACGCAGCTTGTCAATTTTGTAGAATTCATCCCCTTGTTTGTAAAACCAGTGTTCCCAGCCGTTGCAGGGGGCATCCCCAGCATAGTGGCGGGCGGTTTGGTGCAGAGTGCCTTCGAAGCCGTCGGCAGCGCGCAGGCGGGCATCGGGCTTGATTGTGGCGCTGCGGGCAGAATCGGCCTGAAAATAGAGTTGCTGCCCCGGTTGGAAATAGCCGTTTTCGAGCAGTTTGGCAAAAGCTACCCGCGGTGCAATCTTCTTTTTGCTGCGCACATCGAAGGTGTGCTTATCGAAGGGTTCCGGCTCAATGGCCGCAATGCGTTGCTGCGCGATGTGAATATATTTTTCTTCGCGCTCGATGCCGATCCAATTGCGATGCAGACGTTTAGCGACCGCTCCGGTGGTGCCGCTGCCGAAGAAAGGATCGAGAACCACATCGCCGGGCTGGCTGGCGGCCAGGATCACGCGGTAGAGCAGCGCAGCGGGCTTCTGCGTGGAATGGGCTTTGTTGCCATCTTCATCCCTGAGTCGTTCCGCGCCGGTTGCCAGGGGCAGCAGCCACCAGTCGGAGCGCATTTGCTTTTCATCGTTAAGCCCCTTCATGGCCTGGTGATTGAAGGTGTAGCGTGCGCCTTGTCCTGTGCTGGCCCAGATGAGCGTTTCGTGGGCGTTGGTGAAGCGCACGCCGCGGAAGTTGGGCATCGGGTTGGTTTTAATCCAGATGACATCGTTCAGAATCCAGAAGCCCAGATTTTGCATGATCGCCCCCACGCGGAATATATTGTGATACGAACCGATGACCCAAATTGTGCCGGTTGGTTTGAGAACGCGCTTGCAAGCTGTGAGCCAGTTGTGGGTGAAATCATCATAGGCTGCAAACGAGTCGAATTGATCCCATTGATCGTTAACCGCATCGACTTTGCTCATATTGGGGCGATGCAACTCGTTTTGCAGTTGCAGGTTATAGGGTGGGTCGGCGAAGATCAGATCAACCGATTGGGCGGGTAGCGAGTTCAACACTTCAACACAGTCGCCGTGCAGGATGGTATTGATGGGAAGTGTCATCGCTTCCTTTTTAGATTCAGCGCCTCGTTCAAGTGGACGAGTATATGTCGGCTGGCGGGCATCAACAGTAGCCCGGCGATGGTGCGTTTGCGCCAATATTCGAGGATGCCTTCGGCTCCTTCTCGAATAGCGTCATCTGCCCGAATTTGCTCCAAACGTTGCAAATCTACTTTCTTGGTGAAATCTGTCGGGGTTATTGCCGTCACAATTTGGCGAGTTTGGCGTCCGACAGCAACCCGGTAGACGCGCAGGGCTGCAATATTAATTTCTTCGCTGAGTTGAACCATTTCTTCGGCGCTCATTGCGTTGCCGGTATCGACAAAGGATATTTGCATCCGCTTTTGCCAATTGCCTTGCAGAAAAATTTGCGGTTGATCGGCAATGAGCCGATTCATAGCAACATCTTCGATGCGGGCGATATGCCAAAAACACCATGCGATTGAATTTTCACTCCCTGAAGGAATGCGCCGAATGCGGGCTTCATCCATATCGTCCAAAATAGCGTCTTCAAATGACCATAAGCCAGCATCGGCCATTTTTGCCGCGTGTAGCATGGCATGGTGGTTCAGGAACGGCTCGATGGCTTGTTCCGGGCGCTCTTTGTCGGTCATTAATTCGCGCAGTTGGGTTTGGGCTTTGTTTAGGACTTTGCGTTGGGTATCAATATCGCTCATAGTTCCACACTGTTATCTGAAATCTGAACCTTGTTCCCAGACTGGATTTGCTCGATGTTGATCTGATCCACACAGGGTATTTCGGCGATGATGCAGCCCACGGCAGTGATGGTTTCACATTCAGCGTTGATGATGGCCGCCGGAGCCAGGCCGTTGTGTTTCAGCCGGTAGAGGGTATACGACCCGACGGTGGAGCCTTTGCCCGTGGGGAATACTAATACTTTCCCGGCTACGGACTGACCTTCGAGTTGGTGGCCGCGCTCGACGATGATTCCGGTATCGGGGTCTACGCCGCCGAAAAACGAAATCCCCATTGTAGTGACCAGGGCTTCTCCCTCAGCGTTGCCTTTGAAGATTGTGCGTCCGGTAAGTTTCATAATTTTTGAAATTTCTAACGCAAAGACGCAAAGAAAGGGAGACGCAAAAAATAAAAAACTTAGCGTCTCTGCAGCTTTGCGTTGAGCTTTTATCGTTGTGCTGTTAGTTCAGCCTGCCATTGCTCGAAAAAGGATTCTAAAAAATTATGTCGTTTTTCAGCCAGAGCGCGTCCGCTGTTTGTGAACATGCGCTCCTTGAGTTTGCTGAGTTTGAAAATGTGTTCGTGGTAAGGCGTATGCGGTTCGCCGGGTTCTTTTTGGCCGGTTTCCAAAAAATGCTGCGAAGGCTCGGCGTGCAGCGGTTGCTCGGCCAGTACAGCATAGCCAATGGCACGCACCGCGCCAATGGCTCCGATAGCATCGAGTTTGTCGGCATCGAAGAGTACTTGTGCTTCAATGGTTTGGGGCTGCTCACGCTCATCACGGAAACGGTGGGCGCGAATGCAGTGTTCCACAGCCTGGATGCGCGCTTCAGGCCAGCTTTCGGATTGCAAAATTTGGCGGGCAAAATTGGCTGCGGAATGTTGATGCATTTTCCGCTGGTCGCTGACCGCTGATCCTTCGTTCTCTCTCGGGACAGGCTGCTGACTGCCATCTACATCGTGCAACAGGGCTGCGGCGCGCACAATCTCAAGATCCGCGCCTTCAACTTCGGCCAATCGTTCGACCATGCGATAGACGCGCAGGATATGGTCGAAACCGTGGACGGGATCATTTTGAGGGTACCAGGAACGGGCTGTTTCGATGCTTGGCATAAGGAAATTTTAAAACGTACGCGTTAGGCGTTTGTGAGCACGTAAACGATTGCGCCAATGACAAGGATGAAGAATAAGCCGCAAGAAAAGACCTTCATCGTCAACTTAAAAATGGCTTTAATAATGCCCCAAACGATGCCGACTACGATCAAGAGCAGGAGCAATGAAAATAGATTATCCATGAATTAGTCTCCAATCGGATAGATATGACCTTTTTTGATGATAGTATGCGCCAGGTTGCTCCCAAAGCGGTAGCCCAGGTGACGGTAGTCGGGCGCATTCAAGATTAGCACATCGGCCTGTTTGCCAGGTTCCAGTGAACCGATTTTATCATCCTTGCCAATTGCCGCCGCAGCGTTGATTGTGGCTGCGGCAATTGCCTGAGCAGGCGTCAGGCGTAAGTAACGGCAGGCTAACGCGATGGCAAACTGCATACTCTCACACCAGGCTGTGCCGGGATTCATATCTGTGGCGATTGCCAAAATGCAATTCGCATCCAGAAAATCTTTGGCGGACGTATAATGCCCCTCGGCCAGTCCAAAGGGTGTGCAAGGCAGCGAGACGGCAACGGTATCACTATTGCCAAGAGAAGCCATATCCTCAAGCGATGTAACTACGAGATGGTCAGCAGAGGCCGCGCCTAACTCCGCCGCCAGCGAAGCTCCATTGAGGTTGTCGAACTCGTCGGCGTGAATCTTGAGCGGGAAGCCCAACTCGCGGGCCGTTGCCAAAATGCGGCGGGATTGCGCCAGGGTGAAGGCGCCGGTTTCGCAAAACACATCTACAAAAGGTTGAAGGTTGAGAGTTGAAGGTTGATTTTGCCACCAATCTTTAAGCGCGGGCAGCATTTCATTGCAGACGAGATCAGTGTAGCCGTCAGCGTTATCTTTGTACTCTGGGGGGATGGCGTGCGCTCCGAGGAACGTTGGCACCAATTCCAATGGACCTTCGGTATTCAATTCGAGGATGGCTTGCAGCATTTTTAGTTCGGTCTCGGTATTCAGGCCGTAGCCGCTCTTGACCTCCGCGGTGGTAGTTCCCTGTTCGAACATGCCGATCAACCGCGAGCGAGTCTGCGTCTTGAGTTCCTCCAGCGAGGCAGCCTGCGTTTGGCGTACCGTCGAGACAATTCCACCGCCCGCGTTCATAATTTCCATATAACTCTTGCCTTGGATGCGCATCTCAAACTCAGCGGAGCGGTCGCCCGCCCAAACGGCGTGCGTATGTGGATCGACCAGGCCGGGCATCACCACGCGCCCCCGGGCATTGATTTGCTCTTCATCGGCGTAAATGGCACGCATTTCTCGACTGGGGCCAACCGCAATGATGGTTTCCCCTTCGAGCAATACAGCACCATCTTCGATGATACCCAACGCGCCAAGCGCGTGACCCCGCTGGGGCGGGCCGATCAGGGTGAGTACTTGCGAAGCAGAGTGAATGAGCATAGTTTTCTCCTGTTATTTATCTTCGGCCTATTATAGGCCATTCGGGCTTCATGTTACAAATTTGTTAGCAGTACCCTCGTCCCATTTGCGATTTTTTAAGGTTATGTGTATAATCAATCTAGCCTAGGAGAAATAAAAAGCCGGGGGCTGAAAATTTTAAGGGAAAAAGTGATTCCTAATGACTGCGAAGATACTTTGTATTGAAGGTAAACATGCCGGGACGCAGCTTTTTGTTGCCCAGTTGCAAAAGAAAGGGTATTCGGTGACGAACGTATTCACCGGCAAAGCTGCGCTGGCTGTGTTAGATGGCGAGAAATTTAAAGTAGCGATTATCAACGCGCCTTCCATGCGAACGACGGGTGTGCGCATCTGCCAATCTGTGCATGAGCGCGTACCCAAAATGCCCATTATCCTGATTGCTGAAGCTGGGGCCGACAGCCATAGTGATAATCACTGCGCTAACATTATTTTGCCGTTACCTTTTACGGTGCGAAAATTGCATAATCGTGTCAAATCTCTCTCCCCAACCCAAAGCGCCAATCATTTAAAAGTCGGTCAGATTGCACTCGATTTGGAACTGCATCATGTGCGTTGCCAGGATCGCAAATCTCACCTGACACCGCGGCTGTCCGCGATTTTGGAAGTGCTTATGCGTCGAGCGGGGGAAGTCGTCAAGCGAGAAGAACTTTTTAAACAAGTCTGGGATACAAATTTCATCGACGACACCCGCACGCTGGATGTGCATATCAGTTGGCTGCGAAAAGCTATTGAGGCCGACCCCCGTAAGCCGAAATTTCTTAAAACCTTGCGCGGTGTTGGCTATCGGTTAGATGTTTGATTCTTAATCGGTACTATTTCCGATTTCCCATTAATTCTTGTAATTCGAACACTGATTTCCCCCTCGATTTTCGGCAATCTTAATTTTGTGGGGATTTTTCCTTTGCGGAAGGGGCGTACAGCTTGTGCCGCGCTGTGAAAAATATCGCCATCCCAATGGGGGTCAATTTCCCAATAATCAATATCATCGCAGATTGATTCGCTCAACGAAAAAACAGGCTGTTCGGACTCGCTCTGGAGGGACACCAGCCCTTCGAGTTTGGCTTCCCCCACAGGGATGTGCGAACGAGATTCCCGCTTGAGAGCAGTCACTGCTCCGGGGAGGGCTGTCAGCCGATTGCGGGTGGTCTGAATAGCCTGCCATTGGGCATCACTGGCAACGAAATGCCGTCCCAAACGCGCTGCTACCAGCGGTGTGGTTCCTGATCCACAGAAAAAATCTGCCACAATTTCGCCCGGGTTTGACGAGGCCAGAATTATCCGTTCTAGCAAGGCTTCGGGTTTTTGCGTCGGGTAGCCGGTGCGCTCGTTATGCAAGCGTGCCACCACGGGGAAATACCACCAATCTTCGGGCACTTTGCCGCGTTCCAGATCAGGCACTTTGCCAAAACCGGCTTTTGACGAGGATTTAAAAGTTTTGACCGTGTTGGGGTTATAGGGTTCGCGCACATCATCGGCATTGAAGATGTACTTATTGCTCTTCGTGTACGACAAGATCGTATCGTGCTTGCGATTAAACGCACTTTTGATGGGCGAGGGGCCGTGGTAGGTCCAGATAATTTCGTTAAGCAAACGCTCTGCGCCGAAAATTTCATCCAGCAGCAGGCGGGCGTAGTGATTGGCGTGCCAGTCGAGATGCAAGTAAAGTGTGCCGGTAGGGGCCAGCAGACGGTGCATCAGCGCCAGGCGCGGGTAAAGCATATCAAGATAGGTATCAATATCCGCCCAGTGATCCGTATAGCCTTCGCTAAGTTGCCATTCTTCGGGACGCCGCGAATCTTCGCCGCGGCCAACTCGTGCCGTAAAGCGCCGATTGGTAAAAAATGGCGGGTCGGCGTAGATCAAGTCAATGCGCCCCTCAAAATCTGGTAGCAGCGCTGACATCGCGGCCAGATTATCCCCAAAGATGAGTTGATTGTTGGCTGTGGCGTGCGGGTAGCCCACTCCCTGGGGATAGAGGATACTATCCGTGTGCAGGTTGGCATGGATGGGGATTGGTGGGGTTTTGCTGGGCCAGGTGAGAGAGGGCATAAGTGGTTATTACCAAAGAAAATAGGGCTATAGCGCGTTGAACGCCTACAGCCCTATTTTCTTGTACTTTGCTATTCTGAAGAAGCGCAGCGGATACCCAGGTTATAGTACCAGTAATTAGGAACAGAACGGTAGCGCACAGAGGCACGCATCCACCAGTAGCCATCATTCCACGCGCCGCTGCGCCAACTGCGCTCAATTTGAAGTATCTCTGAGTTTTCCGGGTTTTCACGGCCGTCATTGGCGTCATAGGGATATGGCTGGATGATCGAACCGTTCCACTCCCAAACGTTGCCAACCATATCCATGGCGCCATAGGGGCTGGCGCCTGCAGGATAACTGCCCACGGGAGCGGTATCAGCATAGCCGTCGTCCCAGTTGGGGTTGGCCCAGCTTTTTGGGCAGTTTACATCGCACATATTGGCATATTCGCCGCTGTAAGGGTCATCACCCCAGGGAAATTTTTGACCATCCGTGCCGCGGGCTGCTTTTTCAGCTTCAGCTTCGGTTGGCAGTCTGCGGCTAGCCCATTCGCAGTAAGTGCGCGCCATTTCCCACTTCACCCAGATAACCGGATAATCGGCGTATTCGGGGTTGCCGTAGTACTCCTGGCGGGTGAAGGATTTATTTGTAAAGGGTGGATCACAGACGCCATCTTCAACACACATGGCATATTGACTGGTTGTGACCTCATATTTATCAATCCAGAAACCATCCACATACACGGTGTGTTGAGGAATTTCGGGGTAGGCGCGCCCGTCCTCAATGGTTTGTTTGGCTTCGATATCCGTGGAACCCATAATAAAATCTCCGGAAGGTACATAAACCTGTGCCATTTGATCTGTTTCGGAGATACGGGTTGACCCGATGGTGGGGTCTTCTGGAGTAGGAGTCGCAGCTTGCATGAGGGGGTAATCAGCCGGGCTGGAGGCTTGCGCTACGGTTAAATTTAGCGAGATCAGCCCAATAAAAACGATAACAATCAGCCATGCTATGTTTTTTTTCATAGTTCTCATCCTTTTTGGGGTTGGTCAACATGATTTTGAGCGCGGTGAAAAACCGAATTTATTTGAATTTCGCTGTTAACAAATCTTCCAGCGTAGGCTGGCCGATTTCTTGCAGTTCGTAGCGTACGCGCTGGGTAGGTTTGTTAATGGTTAGCAATTTCCCCAGGTCAATGGGCGTGCCGATGATGACCAGATCAACATCAATATTGTTGATAGTTTGCTCCAGTTCTTTCATTTGAGCGTCTCCGTAGCCCATTGCGGGGAGCACATCCCCGGTAGTGGGGTATTTTTCGTAAGTGGTCTTGATCGTGCCGACTGCATAGGGGCGCGGATCCACGATTTCGGCGGCGCCAAAGCGACGGGCGGCAACCCAGCCCGCGCCATAGGCCATCTCGCCGTGGGTCAGTGTGGGGCCATCTTCAACAACCAGCACGCGCTTGCCGCGAATTGCGGCGGGATCATCCACAAACAACGGAGAAGCTGCCTCGATGATGACGGCATTGGGTTGAAGTTCCCGCAAATTTTCATGTACAGTGAGTATGGCTGCATGATCGGCGGTATCGACTTTGTTGATGATGAAGACATCTGCCGAACGGGCCGTGGTCTCACCGGGGTGATAGCTGCGCTCGTGCCCGGGCCGGTGAGGATCGGCGACGACGATGGATAAATCGGCTTTGTAGAAGGAGAGATCGTTATTGCCGCCATCCCAAAGGATAATATCGGCTTCTTTTTCAGCCTCGCGCAGAATGGCTTCGTAATCTACACCGGCATAAATGATGATCCCGCTGACGATATGGGGTTCATACTCCTCGCGTTCTTCGATGGTGCATTCGTGTTTGTCGAGATCGCTAAGCTCGGCATACCGCTGTACTTTTTGCTTTACCAGATCGCCATAGGGCATCGGGTGGCGGATAGCGGCTACTTTAAAGCCCATGTTTTGCAAAATTTGTGCAACCCGTCGCGTGGTCTGGCTTTTGCCGCTGCCTGTGCGTACAGCACATACCGAAACAACCGGTTTGGTCGATTTTACTTGCGTCCCTTCCGCGCCCATCAGGCGAAAATCGGCACCAGCCGCCAGCACTTCAGAGGCTTTGTGCATCACATAATCATGCGGCACATCGCTATAAGCGAAGACGACCTGTTCGATTTTATTTTCCCGAATGAGTGAGACCAAATCGCTTTCGGGGTAAATCGGAATTCCCTGTGGATATAAGGAACCGGCCAATTCGGTTGGATACTGGCGTCCCTCAATATTGGGAATCTGGGTGGCGGTGAAGGCAACAACTTCGTAATCGGAGTTATCCCGAAAGTATACGTTGAAGTTGTGAAAATCGCGCCCCGCGGCGCCCATGATCAGGATTTTTGTGGACATTACTGAAGCTCCTTAAACAATTCAGTAGGCCTGCGTGGTCTAATTTTTTATGGGGTCGAATTCGGACTTCCAGACCTGTTGAACAAATTCGACTGTAAAACCGCAGATGCACAGGGGTAAACGCTGAGTATTTTGTTTTATCTACGTTTACCTATTTGTACACATCTTCGGTTTTGTTACATCATTTCAGGGGCTTGAATACTTAATAAACGTAATGCGTTGGCAATAGTCTGTTTTGCCGCCGCGATCAGGCGAATGCGCGCCTGGCGTGTTGCTTGGTCGTCAGCCTTGAGAACGGGCACAACATGGTAAAAGCTGTGAAATGCCGCCGCCAGATCGTAGGCGTAGGTTGCCAACACCAGTGGTCGGTATTCCTGTGCGGCTTGCTGTACAACTTTCGGGAAGCGCGAGATGGTCTCGATGAGTTCAATTTCGTGTGCTTCCATTGGATAATCGAAACTGGCTTGTTCCGGGACTGCGCCGGCCCTGCGCAAAATACTGCTGGCGCGCACATGCGCGTTCTGGATATATGGCCCGGTATGGCCCTCGAAACTGAGCGCTTCGTCGATGTCGAAAACGATGTCTTTATTATTGTCTACCGAAAGCATGGCATAGGCCAGCGCCCCCAGGCCAATTTTCTGGGCTACTTTCTGGCGTTGTTCTTCGGGCATATCGGGGTTCTTTTTACGGCTTTCTTCCAGTACGCGGCGGGTGGCTTCATCGGCGACATCTTTAAAGAGTACCACGCGCCCGCGCCGCGCCGACATGGCGCCCTCCGGCAGGCTCACGAATCCGTAACCCAGGTGATAGCATTTTTTTGCCTGTTCGTAGCCCCACAATTCGAGAATCTTGAAAGCCTGCTGAAAGTGCAGGCTCTGGCGCACATCTACGACGTAGAGTGAGCGGTCAACGTGATATTTTTCAAATTTGTCTTTGGCCAACGCCAAATCTTTAGTTAGATATAGGCTGGTGCCATCGTTGCGTAAGATCACATTGGTGCGGTATTTTTCTTTCTTCAGACCCAGTTTTTCGTCAATCTTGACAATCACCGCTCCATCCTGGGGGCGCTCATCGTCGGCGATGCCTTTTTCGACCAATTCTTCCACGATTGCTTTGGAGGGTTCGTCTACTTCGCTTTCGTAGAACCAAACATCGATATCAATATCCATCAGGTGTAGAATGTCGCGTAATTCTTCCAGGCTCCATTCGCGCGTTTCCAGCCACAGGTTGCGGACATACTCATCGCCCGCGTCCCACCTGCGATACAGGTCTCGCCGTTCCGCTTCGTAGGCCTCGCGCCGCGCCGTCTCTTCAGGAGTCTCATCTTCTTTGGGAGTCAGCAGGTTGGTGGCTTCCACGTACAAATTTAGCAACCACTGGCCGCGCGCATGAAGATCTTGTGGCTCCTGCCCTTTGTAGAATTTATCATACGCCCATACAACGGTAATCACGCCCAGACCAATATCGCCGGGGTACGAAGCACGGATAGTATCGTATCCGGCGAATTCGACCATGCGGGCGAGGACTTCGCCTAAAACGGCGTTGCGGTAATGCCCGATGTGAAAAGAGTGATGGGTGTTGGGCTGGGCATATTCGACCATCACGCGTTCATTCTTTTTCGCCCCGCGTCCAAAATTGGCCCCCGTTTCAAGGACGCTATCGACCACACGGCGGCTGACATCCCCAGCCGAATAGTATAAATTCAGGTATCCGTTGATGGCTTCGACGCGTTCAAAACTTTGCGGTGTGCCTAATTGATTGGCTACGCTTAGGGCAATTTCCTGGGCGCGTTGTGGCACGATAATTTTTTTGCCGCTGCGTGCTTCCTGCGCCGCAGTTTGAAAGAAGGACATTGAAATGCCCCAGCCTCCGTTAAACGGGATCGGTTTCCATTGGAATTCTGGGGGGGCAGGAATGTCGTTTTCTGTGCAATATTGTTGAATCTGTGTAGCAATCGCATTTTGTTCGGTTTCAAACATTCAATCACCTGGTTATGGATTCACCACGAAGGCACAAAGACTCCAAGATTTTTTGGGAATTCGCGTTACCTGTTTGATAACTTTGTGTCTTCATGTCGCCTGTGCTCTTCAGTGTATTGTGTAAAAGATTTTATGGCAAGCCGTTTTTTTGACAACGGCAGATTATACCACCCACTTGTAACATGAACGCAAAAAGCGGGAGCTTTCAAAGCTCCCGCTAAAATGCAACTTTAGTTGACTAGCGAATGCGTTTTATTTCTCGAGCGTTGCCAGTTGCTTCATCAAGCGGCCCTTGCGGCGCGAGGCGTTATTTTGGTGAATAATGCCTTTTTGTGCAGCCTTGTCGAGGGCGCTTACGGCTTCCAGTGTGGCGGCGCGGGCGGCTTCGTAATTGCCACTTTCAATAGCGAGACGGGCATTGCGAACTTGCTTGCGCGCGCCACCGCGATAGACGCGGTTGTGAAGACGACGCTTCTCGTTTTGTTTGTTGCGCTTGATAGCAGATTTGATGTTTGCCAAGTCGAACCTCCGAAACTTTCAACGAATGTGCTATTACCAAAATAGCTACACCGATTTTTGACGAAGGCGTATTTTACATGATGCCTTCGGATTTGTCTAGCCCGGTTTTGCTTCGGTGAGCGCGCAAATGTTGTCAGAAGGATTTCCGAAAAAAGGGTATGGGGGGTGTTCCACACCCCCATACCCTTTTTTCGGACTATTTCCTGACATGTTTTGCGCGCTCACGTGTTTACGTAATCGTTTCGATGGTCACTGCGCTGACTTTATAATCCGGGATTTTTGCATAAGGATCGCGAGCGTCGAGGGTGAGTTCATTGGCCGCGGCCTCAGCAAAGTGGAAGGGGATGAAGACCGTACCCCGCGGGGAACGCTCGCTGACCAGCGCCTTAACTTCAATCTGGCCGCGGCGGGAGCGGACGCGTACCCGCGCGTGTTCCTCGACCCCGAGCCTTTGCGCATCCTCGGGGTGGATTTCAACCGTCGCTTCCGGGTAAATATGATCGAGTTGTGAGCGGCGCGTCATCGTGCCGCCATGCCAATGATAGAGTACCCGCCCCGTAGAGAGAATGAACGGATACTGGGCGTCTGGCAGTTCTTCGGATGGGCGGAATTGGATGGGGGCAAATTGACCCTTGCCGCGCGGGAAAGTATCCGCGAATAAATAGGGTGTGCCCGGATGATCGGGGCTGGGACAGGGCCAATGCACGCCGCCCTCGCGTGCTAGCCGCGTGTAGCCAATACCCTGGAAAGGCGGCGTCAGGCGCGCCATCTCATCCCAGATTTCGCTCGGATGTTCAAATGTGAACCCGGCGCTGCGTTCGCGTCCGAGCTTAGTTTCCACGCGCTGGGCAAGATCGGCAATGATCTCCCAGTCGGGGCGCGCTTCGCCGGGGATAGGTAAAGCTGTTCGGATGCGTTGCACGCGTCGGTCGCTGTTGGTAAAGGTGCCGTCTTTTTCGGCGAAGCTGGCTGCAGGCAAAATGATGTCGGCGTACTCGCCGGTTTCGTTGAGGAAAATATCTTGCACGAGTACAAAATCGAGCTGTGCTATTACGTGGCGCGCGTGGCGTAAATCGGGTTCGGACATCATTGGGTTCTCGCCCATCACGTAGTAGCCGCGAATCGCACCGCTCTCGGCGGCATCGACCATCTCCATTGTTGTCAGACCCACCTCGTGGTTGAGCGCCACGCCCCAATCTTTCTCGAACTTGGCGCGCACCTCGGGGTCATCCACAGCTTGATAGCCGGGATACACGTTGGGCAAGCCGCCTGAATCCGAACAACCTTGCACGTTATTTTGACCGCGCAGGGGGTTGAGGCCCGTTCCTGGGCGTCCAATATGCCCAGTGAGTAGCGCCAGGTTTGCCAGCGAGAGGGTATTATCGGTGCCGTGAACACTCTGCGAGATGCCCATACCCCAATAAATAGCCGCGGCTTCGGCCTCGGCATAAGTGCGGGCGGCTTGGCGGATGAGATCTGCGGGAACACCAGAGACATTTTCGGCCCATTCGGGAGTGTAATCTCTCAGCGTTTCAATGTATATCTCAAATCCCTCTGTGCGCTCCTCGATGAATAATTTTTCATACAGATTTTCTTCCACGATGACATGCGCCATGGCCTGGAAAACGGCCACATCGGTGCCCGGCTTCTGGCGCAGCCACAGATGGGCGAATTGGGTCATTTCGATGCCGCGCGGATCAATGACTATTAATTTGGCTCCGCCTTGCACCACAGCCTGACGCAAAAATGTACTGATGACCGGGTGTGTTTCGCTGGTGTTCGAGCCGGTGACAATGAAGACATCCAGGTCTTTCATTTCGGCAATCGAGTTCGACATAGCCGAAGTGCCGAGTGCAATCGAAAGTCCGGCCACCGAAGCAGCATGGCACAGGCGGGCGCAGTGATCGACGTTGTTGGTGCCCAGCACGCCGCGCACAAATTTCTGAAATAGATAATTGTCTTCGTTGGTGGCTTTAGCGGAACAGAATGTACCCACCGCGTCGTTGCCATGCGCCTGAACGATTCCGGCCAGTTTTTCGGTGGCCAGATCAAGCGCTTCATCCCAGGTGGCAGGGCGAAAACCCTCGATCCCGATCGGCTTGCGCGGCTTCTCGCCAATATTTTTACGGATGAGCGGCTGGGTAAGTCGGGAGGGGTGCGTGGTGTAATCCATGCCAAAGCGGCCTTTGGCGCACAGCCGCCCGAAGTTGGGCGCGGCCTCGAAAGGCGCTTCCACGCGAAAAATATGATCGTCCTTGATGTGTAAATCTACCTGGCAGCCAACGCCGCAATAGGGGCAGGTTGAGCGAATAATTCGGTCGGATTGGAGCATGGGGCCTCTAAGTATTGGAATTATGAGTGTAATTATCCGGATTGTATTTTAGCATAAACGTCATATTTGGGAACAAGTTCAGCTATAATGGAATTTGCAACTTAGCATTATAAATTCGCTGAACCGTTGCATCAAATAGGAGGATTGCTATGAAACCCAACCCCGTCATCGTTTTGATCGCCTTTCTCGCAGGGGTGCTCTTTGTTTCCTCGGCCTTTGCACAGAGCGAAAACCCTAATCCGCCGCCCGAACCTGTCAAACTGATTTTTATCCACCACTCGGTGGGCGAAAACTGGCTCACAGATGGATACGGCAATCTGGGGCGTACCCTGGCTGAAAACAACTATTTTGTCAGTGATACCAACTACGGTTGGGGTTCCGATTCCATCGGCGACGCCACCGATTATCACAACTGGTACGATTGGTTTCTCGGCCCGGAGAGCAGCCGTTATTTGCAGGCTGTCCATGCTGAGAGCGGTCAGAATTCTGATTATACGCGGCTTTTCGCCGATCCCGGCGGGGAGAATCAGATCATTCTCTTTAAATCGTGTTTCCCCAACTCTGATCTCAGCGGCTCGCCCAACGATACCCCCGCGGAGGGTGAGTGGTTTACCGTTGGACATGCCAAATATGTTTATATTCAACTGCTGGATTATTTCATCACCCGCCCCGATAAACTCTTCATCGCCATCACCCCGCCGCCGTTGCTCGATTCGTCCAACGCCATCAACGCCCGCGAGTTCAGCCGCTGGCTGGTTGAAGACTGGCTCAACGAATACCCCCTCAATAACGTCGCGGTGTGGGATCTACACAACACTCTCACACACCGCGATAACCATCACCGTTTTTTCAGTGGTGCGGTTGAACACGCTGTGGATTATGGCAGCGGTATTCTCTACTATGATTCGGACGGCGATGAACATCCCAATGCCAGCGGCAGTCAGAAAGCAACCGATGAATTTGTGCCCATGTTGAATATTTTCTACAACCGCTGGATCGCCAACGCCCCGACTGCGCCTGCGCCCGAACAGGAAGCTCAGACTCAGCCCGAGGCAGGGGAGGCCAACTCGGAGCAGGGCGTGCCCCTCAGCGACCCCGGCTGGGTTTTCGGCGTCGGCGCGCTGGTTGACGATTTCGAATCGGGTCCGCCGCCCGGAACCGAGGGCTGGCAGGCCTTTTGGGATGACGCCACGCCCATCACTACGTTATCTTGCGGCATAGATAGCAGTCTGGCTCAGGCTGGTTCGGCCTCGTTGCGCATTAATTTCCATATTGAACCCGATAGCTGGGGCACCTGTGCCCTGATGTATGACAGCGCCCCAGGCTTTGGCAATTCGTCTGGGATTGCCTTTGATTATCGCGCCAGCGAAGCAGCCTTGCTCTTCAACCTCGATGCTTATGGTGGAAACCCCGAAGCGCGTGCAACCTACCACTATGTGATTGAAACCGTCCCCGAAAGCGTTGATGGCTGGGTGCATGTTGAACTCACCTGGGATCAAATCGTGCGCGTCGATTGGGAGGAAAACGCTGGCCAGGCGATTAATCCAGCTGAGATCAATGGTTTTGCGATTGGCTTCAGTACCTATTCCGATGTCCCGAATTCTGGCACAGTTTGGGTAGATAATCTTGAAATCTTTGAGGCCAATCAAACTCCCGAGGAAACAGAATCCACTTCTTCGGTTGTCGAGGAAGCGGCTGCGCCTCCTGCAGAAACAGAACCACCCGCGGGCGGTGTGCGCAGCCTGTGTCCTGCCTCATCCGGGCTTGTCGGTTTGGGTTTTCTGGGAATTCTGTTTCTTAAGCGCAAAAATTGGTGCTAAGTTGCGTAACGTAGAACGCTTATCAGTGTTTTACACTGTAACTTTTCATCCGATGAAGCATCTAATCGTTTGAGAATACTTTATTCATTCGTTTATCGCATAGGAGAAATAGCATGAAATTTAATAAAAATATGGGTTCGACAGATCGTATTATCCGTGTAGTGGTGGCTTTGATTTTCGGCTATCTGTATTTTAGCGGCACCGTTGCCGGGACATTGGGCATTATCTTGTTGGTTTTGGGTGTTGTTTTCCTTCTGACCAGCTTTGTAAGCTTTTGCCCGCTCTACCTGCCCTTCAAAATAAAGACGAATAAAGGCGAGTAGTTTTTAAATGATTTTTTGATATAAAACACCCCTGCTGTGTTGGCAACAGCAGGGGTGTTTTATTGATTTTGTCGATGGAAAAACACTGCATTTTGGTTGCAGCTTATAGCAGCGGATGACGCTCCTATTGGGATGGCGCCAGATAAAAAAGCACACCCAGATAATGACAAATACTGCCGCCTAATACGAAGAGATGCCAGATCGTGTGCATATAGGGAATCTTTCGAAGGGCATAGAAAATTACACCAATCGTATAGACCACGCCCCCGATGGCGATCCAGATGATGCCGCCAAGCGGGATACTCGCGATCATTTCCTTGAAAGCTACGACACCTAACCAGCCCATCAGAACATAGGCCAGAACAGCCAGTTTTTCATAGCGGTTGACGAAGATCGCCCGGAAGCTAACCCCCAGCAAAGCCAATCCCCAAACTATCACTAATAATGTCCAACCCCAAGTGCCCCGGACGCCAACCAGCAAGAAGGGGGTGTAGGTGCCTGCGATCAACAGGAAAATCGCAGCATGGTCAATCACTTGCAGTATTTGTTTGATACGCGGGTGTTGAAAACCGTGATACAAAGTCGAAGCCAGATAGAGGATAATCAGCGTAGCGCCGTAGATACTAAAACTGACGATCTGGTAGACATCGCCATATTTTGCGGCCAACACCACCAGGATGACCAGCCCGACAATGCTCATGCCTGCGCCAATTCCGTGCGTAATGCTGTGGGCAATTTCTTCGCCAATGGTAAAGAACCGCTGCGAAGCACGTGTTTTGATATTTTCTAGTTGCGGGTGCATGTGACCCTCCCGGTGATATTGGTTGAAGTATCCGATCGTACTCGACATCAGCTACTTGGTGCAATATTTACATCGAAATCTTGCCACAAGATTTCTTCTAGCCCGGTCAATAATAGATCGGCATCCGATTTAGAGAAAGGCATCGGTGGTCTGATCTTAATTATATTATGAAAAGGCCCATCGATGCCCAGCAGCACACCCAACTGGCGCATACGATTGACAATAAAGGCAGCTTCCTGTCTGGCGGGTTCGAGACTCTCGGGATTACGAGCCAACTCCACGCCCAGGAACAGCCCGGAGCCCCGTACGTCGCCCACCAGGGGGTATTCGTTCTTAAATTGGCGCAAGCCATCCAAAAGATAATTGCCTACGTCCAGTGCATGGGCCTGTAAATTCTCATCCAGAACCACATCTAACACGGCCATACCGATGGCGCATGAAACTGTATTGCCGCCGAAAGTACTAAAAAACTCCATGCCGTTATCGAAGGCGGCGGCAATTTCGGGACGAGTAACCACTACCGCAATGGGGTGGCCGTTGCCAATCGGTTTACCGAGTACAACCATATCGGGGATGATATTATGGGCCTGAAAGGCGTAGAAATGTGTGCCCGTGCGACCAAAGCCGGTTTGCACTTCATCGGTGATACACACTCCGCCGGCCTGGCGCACGTACTCATAGGCTTGGGAGAGATACCCCGCTGGCAAAAAAATTTGACCCGCCACGCTGGGACAGGTCTCAGCGATAAAACCGGCTGGCGAGCGACCGCCTTGTGCCAAACTTTCGATGACATCCGAAACATGCTGAGCATATTTTTGTGCAGCCTGGGGGTCGTCAGCTTTGTATTCCCCGCGATAGGTATCGGGAATGGGGATCGTATGCACCCAGGGTGGCGCACCATCTCCGCCTGGGCCAGCGTGCTTGTAGGGACTGATGTCGATTAGCGAGGTGGTATGTCCGTGATAGGCGCTTTCCATGACGATCATATCGCGCTGACTGGTATATGCGCGCGCTAAACGCAAGGCCAGTTCATTGGCTTCGCTGCCCGAATTGACGAAAAAACATACGCTGAGTGCATCTGGTAAAGTGGCGGTGATGCGCTCGGCGTATTGCAGCAGATAATCGTGCAAATAGCGCGTATTGGTATTCAATATGCCCATTTGCCGCCGCCCGGCAGCCACCACGCGTGGATGACAATGCCCCACATGTGGCACATTATTATAAGCATCTACATAGCGCCGTCCAGTTTCATCGAATAAATATTGCATCCAGCCGCGTTCGATTTTGAGTGGTTCCTGATAGCCAATGCTCAGATTTTTCCCAATGATTTTGCGGCGTAGGGCCAGCGTGCTGGGTTTATCAAGCCGCTGCTCAGGGAAATTTTCCGCAGGGATGCCCAGAATCAAGTTTGGATCGGGCGAAAAAGACAACCAGATTGGGCGCTGACTGGCCTGACACACGCCTGGAAAATCGCTTCCCAGTTCGAGCAGATCGGTGATGAGCTGCAAGTGCAGGTGGGGTGTCCAGCCGCCATTGACTTCGGGTGTGCCTAGCGCACATATTTTTTGCCCCGCTTCAAAGATTTGCCCGACGCGCAACCCGTCCAACGATTCCCGACTGAGGTGCCCGTAGAGCGTAAAAAAGGGCGTGCCATCGTCGGTATGATGTTCCAGCACGATCACCGGCCCGTAATCATAGGGGGTGGCATTATCGGCAAACGCGTACAGGCTGCCCCTGAGCGGGGCGTAGACTGCCGTGCCAGCCGGGGCAAAGAGATCAAGGCCGATATGGATTGTACGGCGCTCATCAGTAATTTTTAGGCCAGTATCGAACGCTGGATGATGATGGAGCAGCCGCGCTTCGTCATATAATCCCAAACCAATCTCAGCTCCGGATTCCTTCATTTGGCCGAACAGACGGGAAGTGAGGCTGGCTTCCGCGATCGAGGTTGGGTCTGCTTCGATGAGGGGGCTGCCGATACCCAGGTCAAGCGGGGTGCATGTATTGCTGACCTTTAGATCAACATCCAAAACAGGCGCGATTTGATGCGCATTATTTTGCAACCAGGCGATTATTTTTTGGGTCTGAGGTACAGGTGTCAGACCGCAGGCGTGACGAAAAACAGCGCCAGCAAAACGGGGGTGAATCTGCGCCCATTGGGGCAGGGTGTTGCGAATTGCTTCCTGGCTGATGAGCAAATATTCGTCATCGGGGCGTTGCCTGATTTGGTAGGCGGCTATGCACACACTGGTGCACAAGCGCATACTTACCAGGCCAAACAGGGCCTCAATTTCATTTGGGTTGAGTGGGTTTTCCTGATGATAGCCCCTAACCAATAAAGCCGCCGTTTCCAGTGGATCGGGCTTGTTCAGAATGGCATAGGCAATTGCAATTGCCAGTTCGGCGACAGTATAGCTGTAGAGCATATCGCCAAAATCAATCACGCCAACCATTTGTTGGTTGAGAGAGAGAGTGTCAACGCTCACAATGACGTTATAGTCATTCGCGTCATTATGGATTACGCTCTGGCGCAACCCAGACAATAATGGGGCGGTATGCGTATTAAAATCGGCAGCCAACTTCTCGATTTGTATACGCATCTCCTCGTCGGCTATCAACGATTTGTACTGGGTCACAACCGCGGGAGCCTTCGCCAAATCCCAGTGGAAATCGCGCTGTGTCGCCGGATGCTCGAAACTTGTCAAGATTCGATCCAGGCGCCCTAGATATTCCCCCAGATGGCTAAAAAGATCAGGAGAGTGCCGTCGTATTGAACCATAGGGAGTGCCCGGCAAATAGGTCACCAGGCGCACCAAGTGGCTGACTCGCGAGGGAGTATCCACTGTAGCGATTAATGCTCCAGTTTTCGTTGTGACCACTTGCGGAGAAGCTACCCCATTTTCAGCCAGATGTTGCATAGCCTGGGCTTGCGCTTCTAAAAACGAAGCTTCTTCGCTGGCATTGGCGATTTTTAGCACGTAGTCTTTTCCCGCATTCGAGTGGACGCGAAAATTCTGATCACGCTCGCCCGCCAACGGCGTTACTGAACCGGAAACGCCAAAAATGTCTTGGGTAAATTTTGCTGCTTCAATTTCGCTAAAACAGGGAGTTTGTTCGAGGTAGGACATCATATATTAATCTCAATAAGCGTTTCAAGGAACTAAGAGAACGGTGATTTGAGCCACGGCACCATTGTTCTCCTGCATGGAAAACCTTCTCTATTGTAGCCGCTCTTTGAAAAATACCCAATACCGGCGTACAATCCTCCATATAAGATCGCCGAGTGTAATATGAAAAGCATAAAAATAATATAAATATTGCGATATGCGCTTGATTAAATTGCAAAAATATATACAATAATCGTAAAAGGGAACAGTACCCAGGGGCCATTTGATGACGGCAAAAAAACGGGGGCGCCAGGGGACATTCTCGATCTCAGGGAGTGATAGTTGATTTGGAGGCCGAGATGAAGACGAAGTGGCACAAACGTGTATGGATTCTTATCGTATTGGCATTATTGCTGGTTCCGTTGGGGGTAAGCGCAGAAGGTGAACCACCGCCTACGCCACAACCGGCAGGTCGCATCACCGCGCCGGGTATCACCGGGGTGAACCCGGAGCCGGAGCCTGAAGAAGGCGAACTGACCGAACTGGATGCACCTGGGGGTGTAGCCCCGCTGGGTTCGGAATTGCCAGTTTCATCGGATGCGCCGCGCTATGTGGAAATTACCCCACTAGCAGTTTGTCGGAGAGCAAACAAAGATAGCAAAAACGGTGATAGACTTCG